>NZ_JBEORR010000013.1:0-113782 GCF_040302345.1 Streptomyces sp. NPDC126510
CGGGTGAACTGCGCCTTCTCCGGCCCCCCGCCCCGCGGGGGGGGGGCTTCGGGCACCACGGGTGCCCGAAGCCCCCGCCGTCGTCATGAGCAGACCTTGCCGTCCTTCGGCACCGAACCGTCCAGCAGGTACGCGTTCACCGTGGAGTCGACGCAGTCGCTCCCGCTGCCGTACGCGCCATGCCCCTCGCCCCGCCACGTGAGCAGCACTCCGACCCCCTTGCCCAGTTCGCCGGCCATCCTGCGCGCGCCCTCGTACGGGGTGGCCGGGTCGCCGGTGTTGCCGACCACGAGGACCGGCGCCGCGCCGGGGGCGCTCACTTCCGGGGTGTCGTGCTGTCCGGGCACCGGCCAGTCGTGGCACCAGCCGGCCGTGTCCCAGCCGAGGAAGGTCCCGAAGACCGGGGAGATCTTCTCGAATCGGGGCAGCAACCGCTTCGTCTCGGCCACCGTCGGCCGCTGCCGGTCGTCCAGGCACGATATGACCCGTTGGGAGTGGCTCGTCGTGCCGTAGCGCCCCGACGGGACACGTTCGTTGTAGCGGTCGGCGAGGGTCAGCAGCTCCGAGCCGTCACCCCGTTCGGCCGCGTCGAGGGCGCTGGTCAGCGTCGGCCAGCTGTCCTTGCTGTACAGCGGCAGGATGATGCCGGTCACCGCGAGGGCCTGGGTCAGCTTCCGCCCGGGCACGCCCGCCGGGAGAGGCCGGGCGTCGATCCGCCGCAACAGGGCCGCGATCTTCCGCGAGCCCTCCTGAGGGTCCTGGCCGGTGGACTCGAGGTAATTGTTCAGCGCGCGCTGGAAGCCCCTGGCCTGGTTCTCGGCGTGGCCTACGGTGTCCGCCCCGGGGTCGACGACCGCGTCCAGCGTCATGCGTCCCACCTTCTTCGGGAACAGATGCGCGTAGGTGCCGCCCAGTTCGGTGCCGTAGGAGATGCCGTAGTAGTTCATCCTCTTGTCGCCGAGGACTTCACGGATGCGGTCCATGTCACGGGCCGAGTCGGCGGTCGAGACGTGGGACATGAGCTCCCCGGCGTCCTTCTGGCAGCCCTTGCCGAAGTCGGTGGCGTCCTCCAGGTACGCCTTCTCCTCGGCGGGGGTGTCCGGAGTGAGATCCACCGACTCGGCGGCCTGGATCTCCTTGTCGCCCCGGCAGCGGATCCCCTCGCTCGCGCCCACCCCGCGCGGGTCCCAGCTCACCAGGTCGTACCGCTCGCGCAGTGATGAGACGGTCGGGGCGTACGACGGCATCATGGACACGCCCGAGGCGCCCGGGCCGCCGAAGTTGAACAGCAGTGACCCGACGCGGTCGCCGCCGCGCGCCTTGGCACGGATCAGCCCCAGGCCGATCGTCTCGCCGTCCGGCTTCGACCAGTCCAGCGGCACCTTCAGCGTCGCGCACTGCCAGTCGCTGCTCGGCGCGGGGCCGTCTGACGTGGCCTTGCAACGCCCCCAGGACAGCCCACCCTTGTCGTCGTCGGACGGACCGCCGCCGCAGCCCGCGGCCAGCAGAGCCGACGCGGCCGCCAGAGCGGTCCACCGAACGAAGCGTGTCATTGCCCATCCCCCCTCGCAGGCCCTCCGCTTCGTGCCGCGGATGGCGGTCCGGCCATGGTAGGCAGATCCAGCCTCGACCGTCCCAGCCTGTGGATAACCCTGTGACCTGCGAGTTCGCCCGGATCGCTGAGGGTGTCAGGTGCAGACGGTCCCGGCCGGCGGCACCTTCCCGTCCAGCAGATAGCCGTTCACCGCGCCCTGTACGCACGGGTTCTTGCTGTCGTAGGCGCCGTGGCCCTGACCCCGGTAGGTGAGCTCGACTCCGACGCCCTGGCCCAGCGCGTTCACCATCGCTCTCGCACCCTCGTACGGCGTGGCCGGGTCACCGGTGTTGCCGACGACCAGAATGGGCGCCGAGCCCGGAGCGCTGACGTCAGGGTGGTCCGCCGCGCCCGCCACGGCCCAGTCGGTGCAGCCGATCATGCCCCAGGCCCAGGAGTCGCCGAACAGGGGTGACGCCGCTCGGAACTCGGGCAGCTTCCGTTCCACGTAGGAGGTGTCGTAGCGCGGCTTGGCATCTGCGCAGCTGATTGCGGTGTTGGCGGCGGTTGAGTTGTCGTACTCGCCGTTCTCGCTGCGCCCGGTCAGAGAGTCGGACAACAGCATCAGGATGCTCCCGTCACCGTCGTAGGCCTGATTCAGGCCCTCGGTGAGGGTCTCCCACAAGTCTTGTGAGTACAGCGCTTGCGCGATGCCGTTCGTTGCCGCGCTCTGGGTCAGTTGGCGCGGGAATACGCCCGCAATCGGTCTGTCTTCGAGGTCATTCAGCAGCGTGGCGATGCGATCCGTCACGTTGTGCGCGCTGTCGCCGATGGGGCACTCCTCGGTCTTCGACACACAATCCTCGGCGAAGTTTTCGAGCGCGAGCTGGAAGCCCTTGACCTGCGCGAGCGAGCCCTGTTCGGGGTTCAGGCTGGGGTTCACGACGGCGTCGAACACGGCACGGCCGACCCGCTTGGGGAACAGATGGGCATAGACGCCGCCGAGTTCGGTGCCGTAGGAGAAGCCGAAGTAATGCAGTCTGTCGTCGCCGAGGACGTGGCGCATAAGGTCCAGGTCACGGGCCGCGTCGGTGGTGCGCACATGGGGCAGGACCTTCTCGGAATGCTGCTCGCAGGCGTCGTTGAACCTTCTGGTGTTGTCCACGAGCCGGCTGCGTTCGGCGGCATCGTCTGGCGTGGAGTCCTGCTGGAAGTAGGCGTCGAGCTGCTGGTCGTTCTCGCAGATCACGGGGTCGCTGCGGCCGACCCCGCGCGGGTCGAAGCTGACCAGGTCGTAGCGGGTGCGCAGCTTCTCGTAGTCCTTGGCGGCAGCGGGCAGCGTGGCGACGCCCGAGCTGCCGGGGCCGCCGAAGTTGAAGACGAGCGAGCCGATGCGTTCGTTCCCCGTGCCGGTGGTCCTGACCCTGATCAGCTCGAGGTCGATCGTGTCGCCCTTGGGTTCGCTCCAGTCGAGCGGGGCCTTCATCGTCGCGCACTGCCACTCACCGTCGTCCGGCAGGGGAGTGGGGGCGGGGCCGCCGCCCTGGGCCTCGTCCGGGGCCGGGCATGCCTTCCAGCTCAAGTCCTGCCGCGTCACGTCCTCGTCCCGGGCGTCGTCGCCGCAGCCCGCCAGCACGGTGGACAGCAGGACGGCGGAGGCGGTCAGGGCCGCGGCGCGCAGCCGGATGAGGGATGGCATGGTTCCATCCTGCGGCGGGCCCGGACGGGGCGCGCGGGACGCGTGCCGTACGAGGTAGGAGGGTTCAGTGAGGCGAAAGGGCCTGCTCGCCGGGCCGACGGGCTCACGAACCGCACGCCCGGCCGGATCGGGTCAGAGGGGCTGACGAACCCCGCCCCGACCTGTCGGGTCTGAGACGCCGGCGAACCCGCGCCCGCCCCGGTCGGGTCAGAGGGCCTGCTTGCGCGAGAGGTGGTTGAAGGCCAGCCAGCCCGGCAGGACGGGCAGCCACAGCGTCAGCAGGCGGAACAGCAGGACCGCCGGTGCCGCGACCTCCTTGGGGAGCCCGACGGCGATGAGGCCGACCGTCAGGGTCGCCTCGACCGCCCCCACACCGCCCGGTGTCGGCGCCGCGGACCCGAGGGCGTTGCCCGCGAGGAAGACGACGGCGACGCTGGCGATGCTGATCGAGGTGGAGTCGTCGCCGAACGCGCGGATCGACGCGTCCAGGCACATCACGAAGCAGGCCGTCAGCAGCAGCATGCCGCCGATGCCCGTGACCAGCTTCTGCGGTCGCTGGAGCACGTCCAGCATGCGCGGCACGACACCCGCGAACAGCGACCGCACGCGCGTGACGACGAACTTCCGCAGGAACGGCACCGAGGTCACCACGAGCACGAGCACCGCCACCGTCAGCAGGCCCGCGATGACCGTCCGGGACGGCGACAGCGACGGCGTCTTCTCGGTGCCGGTGAGATAGCCGAAGGACAGCAGCATCAGGATGTGGCAGCCGAGCCCGAACAGCTGCGACGCGCCGACACTCGCCACCGCGAGCCCTGGCCGCACTCCCGCGCGCTGCAGGAAGCGTGTGTTCAGCGCGACACCGCCGACGGCCGCCGGGGCGACGATCTTCACGAACGACCCGGCGACCTGCGCCGCCACGGTCCGCACGAACGGCACCCGCTCGGGTACGAAGCCCAGCAGGGCCATCGCGGCGGCGACGTAGCTGCACATCGAGAACAGCACGGCCGCGGCGACCCAGCCCCACTCGGCGTTCGCGATGAGCGGCCCGAACTCGATGTGCGTGAGCTGCGTCAGCAGGAAGTACGCGCCGATCGCGCCGGCGATGAAACTGATCAGCGTGCGCGGACGCACCCGCTCCAGCCGGGCCGGCTCGACGGGTGCCTGCGGCCTGATCCGCAGCACCGCGTGCCGGATCTGCGTGAGCAGGTCCTCCTCACGGGCCTCCTCCAGCGCTTCGTCGATCGCCCGCTTCTCGGCGCGCTGCTCCGCCCGTACGGCCTTCTTGTCGGGTTTCTCCTGGACGGGCCCGGACTCGTCCGCGTGCTCCTCCAGGCGGGCCTGCTTGGCCACCTGAGAAGCCTCCAGTACCGCTTCGCGCTCGCGCTGTGCCCGCTCCCGGGCCAGTCTGCGCAGCGTCGCGCGCGTGGAGCGGCTGAGCGCGATGGGCTGAAGCATCGGCAGACAGTCCGCCACCGCGTCGGGGCCGAGCACGCCCACCGCGGAGGCCACCGCCCGCTCGGCGCCCACCCGGAGGCCGAGCGTCACCAGCAGCTGGGAGGTGTCCATGCGCAGCAGAAGGTCACCGGCCGCGATCTCGCCGACGCGCAGGTCGGTGAGGATCACCGTGCCGGAACGATCCACCAGGATCGCGTCGCCCACCAGCCTGCGATGCGCGATACGCCGTGACTGCAGCGCCTTCACCTGGTGCCAGGTGTCGCGCAGCAGGTCGTCGGTGATCTCCTCGTCCGGCAGCGAGTCGAGGGTGCGTGCGCCGCTGTGCTCGTAGACGAGCATCACGGCGTCGGGGCCGAGCTCGGAGGTTGCGATCAGCTTGGGTGCGTTGGCGCCCGCCGCGATGGCCGCGTAGGCCAGCAGCGCCTCCTGCTCCAGGGCCTGCCGCAGCGACTGGAGACTGCTGCGGGTGGCGAAGCCGCGCAGAGTGAGGTTGCGCCACGCGCGGTAGAAGAAGCCCTGTGCCTGCTGCTCCCGGTCGACCACGGTCACGTCCAGGGGCGGGCCGTCCTCAAGGGTGACGAAGTAGCGCCGCCCCCGGTCCCCGGTGTCCGGGTTGTCCGAGGTGTCCTCGCGGGACGCGCTGACCGGGCGGAAGCCGACGGTCCGCAGGCCTGCCATCAGCGTCTGCCCGGTGGGCCGGACGTTGGGCGAGCCGACGGCGTACAGCGTGCCGTAGGCCACCGTCCAGCCGATCAGCACGGTCAGGATGATCGAGAACGGGGTCGTGTACCCGGTGACGAGCATCGAGAAGGCGTCGAGGAGCAGCACGACCCACAGCACCGCGCGCCATCTCGGTCTGCGGGACATGCCGACGGCCGTCATGTAGGCGATGACCGGGGCGAGGTATCCGTGCACGGGGTCGGTCAGCGCGTGGATGTCGCCGGGGGAGGGCTGGGTGAGCGCCTCCTGGATGGAGTCGGGTGCGGCCCGGGCGACCCACAGGTCCGTGGCGAGGGTCACGCCGTGTGCGAGGACCGCCGCCAGGACGCCGTCCGCGATGCGGAGCCCGTCCCGTTTGATCAGCCGCTCGATGGCGAAGGCGACCGGCACCAGCAGGATGGCGATGCTGGAGGCCAGCCCCGCGATCTTGATGAGCAGGTCGGGTGCCTGACCGGTGCCCTTGTTGATGTCCTGTTCGAGGCCCGAGGTGGTGCCGTGCGCGAACGCGGCGATCCCGATCAGGACCGCGACGGCGAGCACACCCACCAGCAGACGCATCAGGTCGGACGGGCGGTGCACGCGCGCGGGGAGCAGCGGCTCGTCGCCCTCCACCTCGTCGATGTGCGCGAACTCGGGCTCCCCGGCGGCCCCGCGCGTCTTCTTCGCGGCCCCCTTGGGGCTGTCGTCCGGAGTGCCCGGGCGCGACGAAGCGTCAGAGATGCCCTCCGTGTCCTCGGGGTGCGCACCCTGCTGCTTCATCGTCTCTTCTTGGTCTCGTATCACCGGTCACCGCCCGCACGATGGTGGCATGCCGCACCGGCACACGGGGCAATCAGGGTGCACATGCGGGGGCGGACAGTCTGCCCGATGCGTCCCTTCCCGGTGGCGGAAACGCTCCGGAGCGCGCCCGGCCCGTTGTCGGTGGGGTGCGGCAGGATGGGGCGGATGAGTGAGCAGAGGAGCCCTGAGGGGGGCCGGTACGAGGACGAGCTCGCGCAGGCGCTGCCCGAGTACGCCGAGCGGGTCCTCGACGTCGCCGAGCTGATCCCGGCGGGTCGTGTCATGACCTACGGGGACGTCGCCGAGTGGCTGGAGCAGGGCGGCCCGCGCCAGGTCGGCCGTGTCATGGCGCTCTACGGCGGAGCCGCTCCGTGGTGGCGTGTCGTCCGCGCGGACGGCGTCCTGCTGCCGGGGCACGAACAACGGGCGCTCGGCCACTACCGGGCGGAGGGCACGCCCCTGAAAGAGGCGAGCCGCGCCGCCGAGGGCCACCTGCCGCGCATCGACATGAGACGCGCGCGGTGGGACGGCGGTGATCGCGCGGAGGGCCACACCTGACAGCTTCCGCCATCGGACGGCCGCCCGTGTGACCCGTGATCCGTACGGGGGAATCGGGGCACACCGGGGGCATGACGTACGTTCGTGAGGTGAGGGGCATGAGTGCCACGAGTGCCGCGAGTGGTCGGCGGGAAGAAGGGGAAGCCCTGCTTCCGCCCGGCCCGTCGGCGTAGCGTCGGCCGCGCGTGCCCCCGTCACCCCGCGGTCACCGCCCGCCACGCGCGGTGGCCCGCCACCCAGCACTTCCACCAGAACCGGCGAACCACGTGAGCTCCTCTTTCTCCACCAGCGGCCTGTCGCACCCCCGGGTGCGGCGGGGGAGCCGTGGCGCTTACCGACTGGTACGTACCCCTCCTGCCCGCATGGACCCCCCTCTTCTGGACGCCGCGCAGCGCTCGGTGGTTGACCACACCGCCGGTCCGCTGCTCGTCCTCGCAGGTCCGGGCACGGGCAAGACCACCACCCTGGTCGAGTCCGTGGCCGAGCGCGTCGCCCGGGGAGGGGACCCGGAGCGCGTCCTGGTGCTCACGTTCAGCCGCCGGGCGGCCGTCGAACTGCGCGACCGCATGGCCCTGCGGACCGGCGCCGCCCGCGCCCCCCGGGCGACCACCTTCCACTCGTTCTGCTACGCCCTGGTCCGCGCCCACCAGGACGGCGACCTGTTCGTGGAGCCGCTGCGCCTGCTGTCCGGCCCCGAACAGGACGTCTCGGTGCGGGAGCTGCTCGCGGGCCAGGCCGATCTGGAACGGCTCGGGCTCGCGCACGTGCGCTGGCCGGACGAGCTGCGCGCCTGCCTGACCACCCGCGGCTTCGCCGACGAGGTCCGCGCGGTCCTTGCCCGCAGCCGTGAGCTGGGCCTCGGCCCCGACGCCCTGGACGCCTTCGCCCGCCGCACGGGACGGCCCGACTGGCGCGCCGCGGCCGCCTTCCTCGCCGAATACCTCGACGTGCTCGACCTGCAGGGCGTGATCGACTACGCGGAACTCGTCCACCGCGCGGTCCTCCTCGCCCGCCGTCCCGAGGTCGCCGCGTGGCT
Source organism: Streptomyces sp. NPDC126510 (assembly GCF_040302345.1). Taxonomy (NCBI): domain Bacteria; kingdom Bacillati; phylum Actinomycetota; class Actinomycetes; order Kitasatosporales; family Streptomycetaceae; genus Streptomyces; species Streptomyces sp. NPDC126510. Next base: position 7,786 of record NZ_JBEORR010000013.1, read on the forward strand.
CGCCGCCCGGTACGACGCCGTCTACGTCGACGAGTACCAGGACACGGATCCCGCTCAGGTGCGGCTGCTGGACGCCCTGGCCGGCGGCGGCCGCACGCTCGTGGCCTTCGGCGACCCCGACCAGTCGATCTACGCGTTCCGCGGTGCCGACGTGAACGGCATCCTGGACTTCCCGCATGCCTTCCCGCGCGCGGACGGCCGCCCGGCCCCCGTCTCGGTGCTGCGGACGTCCCGCCGCTCCGGGGCCGGCCTGCTGGCCGCCACCCGCCTCCTCACCCAGCGCATGCCCCTGACCCGCCTGCCCGCCGAGAAGGTCCGCGCCCATCGCGAACTCACCCCGGTGCGGGACGGCGGCCGCGTCGAGGTGTACACGTACCCGACGTCCGGGACGGAGCTGGACAACATCGCCGACATCCTCCGCAGGGGACACCTGGAGGACGGCGTTCCGTGGAGCGACATGGCCGTCCTCGTGCGCGCCGGTTCCCGCACCATCCCGACGCTCCGCCGCGCCCTCTCGGCGGCGGGCGTCCCGGTGGACGTCGACGGTGACGATCTGCCCCTGCGGCAGGAACCGGCGGTGGCGCCCCTGCTGACGGCGCTGCGGGCGGTGGCCACGGCGGAGGCAGGCCCCGTCGAGGAGCCTCAGGCCGCCGAGCGGAACGCGGCCCCCGAGTCTGCGGAGGCCGAGCGGGATGCGCTTCCCGAGTCTCAGGTCGCCGATGCGTCCGCCGAACCTGTGGAGCCCGACCAGGACACCTCCTCCGAGGTCGCCGCTTCCGTGCATCAGGGCACCTGCTGGCTCGACACCGAAACCGCCCTCACCCTCCTGACCTCCCCCCTCGCGAGCATGGACGCCGCCGACCTGCGCCGCCTCGGCCGCGCCCTGCGCGACGAGGAGCGAGCCGCCGGCAACCCGCTGCCCCCGCCCTCCGACGTGCTGCTCGCACAGGCGCTCGCCGAGCCGGAGCGACTCGCCGTGCACGACCCCACGTACGCGCGTGGCGCCCAGCGCCTCGGCGCGCTGCTGCGCAAGGCCCGCGAGCGCCTGGCCGGCGGCGGTACGGCCGAGGAGGCGCTGTGGGACCTGTGGGAGGGCACACCGTGGCCCGCGCGGCTGGAACGGGCCGCCCGCCGGGGCGGCGCCGCCGGACGCAACGCCGACCGTGACCTGGATGCCGTGTGCGCCCTGTTCGCCACCGCCGCCCGCGCCGAGGAGCGCACCGGCGGCCGGGGCGCCCTGAACTTCCTCGCGGAGACCGACGCCGAGGACATCGCCGCCGACACCCTCACGCGGCGTGCCGTACGCCCCGACGCCGTCCGCCTGATGACCGCGCACCGCTCCAAGGGCCTTCAGTGGCGTCTCGTGGTCGTCGCGGGCGTCCAGGAGGGCCTGTGGCCCGACCTGCGCCGCCGGGGCTCCCTCCTGGAGGCCGACCGCATCGGCCGCGACGGCCTCGCCGAACCCCTCACCCCCGGCGCCCTGCTCGCCGAGGAGCGCCGACTGTTCTACGTCGCCGCCACGCGCGCGCGTGAACGCCTCGTCGTGACCGCGGTCAAGGCCCCCGCCGACGACGGCGACCAGCCCTCCCGCTTCCTCACCGAACTCGGCGTCGAACCCAAGGACGTCTCGGGCCGCCCCCGCCGCCCGCTGTCCGTCGCCGCACTCGTCGCCGAACTGCGCGCCACCACCGTCGACCCGCGCGTCTCGGACGTACTCCGGGAGGCCGCCGCGCACCGCCTGGCCCGGCTCGCCGCCCTCGCCGACGAGGACGGCCGCCCCCTGGTGCCGTCCGCGCACCCGTACCGCTGGTGGGGCATGTTCGAGCCGACCGCGTCCAAGGTGCCGCTGCGCGACCGCGACCAGCCCGTGGTGCTCTCCGGCAGCGCGCTCGACCAACTGGCCAACACCTGCGCCCTGCAGTGGTTCCTGGGCCGAGAGGTGAAGGCAGACGCGCCCGCGACGGCCGCCCAGGGCTTCGGCAACGTGGTGCACGTGCTCGCCGACGAGGTCGCCTCCGGGCACACCCCGGCCGACCTCGGCGTTCTCATGGAACGCCTCGACTCCGTGTGGAACGCGCTGGCCTTCGACGCGCCGTGGAAGTCGGCCCAGGAGAAGGACAACGCGCGCGTGGCGCTCGAACGGTTCCTGCAGTGGCACGTCATGAACCGCACCGGCCGCACCCCCGTGGCCAGCGAGCACGACTTCGACGTCACCCTCGAGGCGGGCGACTACCAGGTGCGCATCCGCGGCCAGATGGACCGGGTCGAGGCGGACGGCGACGGCCGCGCCTACGTGGTCGACTTCAAGACCGGCAAGCAGGCGCCCAGTTCCAAGGAGGTGGAGCGTCACCCGCAGCTCGCCGTCTACCAGCTGGCCGTCCGCGAGGGTGCCGTCGACGAGGCCTTCGACGGCGTACGTCCCGAACCGGGCGGCGCCGAACTGGTCCACCTCCGGCAGGGGGCGGCGAAGCGCGACGGCGGCGAGAGCGTGCCCAAGGTGCAGGCCCAGGAGCCGCTGGAGGGGGAGTGGGTCGGCGACCTGCTCGCCACGGCAGCCGGCAAGGTCCTCGACGAGCGCTTCACGCCCACCGCCGGGCAGCACTGCACGCACTGCGCGTTCCGGGCGTCGTGCAGCGCGCGCCAGGAGGGGCGTCAAGTCGTCGAGTGAGGTATCGCACCACCTGTGCTGACCAGCGCTTCTTCCTGCCCGGGAGGCCGGTGTGGCCGACACTGTCAGTGGCCGCCGCTAGCCTTTCGATGTGCCCGCCCGTATCACCGATCCCGAACAGCTCAAGGAGCTCCTCGGCATCCCGTTCACCCCGGAGCAGACGGCCTGCATCACCGCGCCGCCCGCCCCGCAGGTGATCGTGGCCGGAGCCGGCTCGGGCAAGACGACGGTGATGGCGGCCCGCGTGGTGTGGCTGGTCGGCACCGGCCAGGTCGCCCCCGAGCAGGTGCTCGGCCTCACCTTCACCAACAAGGCCGCCGCCGAACTCGCCGAGCGCGTCCGCAAGGCGCTGGTGAAGGCCGGCGTGACCGACCCGGACGCCATCGACCCGGACAATCCGCCGGGCGAGCCGGCGATCTCCACGTACCACTCCTTCGCGGGCCGTCTGCTGACCGACCACGGCCTGCGCCTCGGTCTCGAGCCCACGTCACGGCTGCTCGCCGACGCCACCCGCTTCCAGCTCGCCGCGCGGGTCCTGCGCGAGGCCCCGGGGCCCTACCCGGCCCTGACCCGCTCCTTTCCCGACCTGGTCGGCGACCTCCTCGCCCTCGACGCCGAACTCGCCGAGCACCTCGTACGCCCGGAGGCACTGCGCGCGTACGACGCCGAACTGCTGCTGACCCTGCGGGGCGCCAAGCTCAGCAACGCCGACCTGCGCAAGGTCCCCGAAGCGGCCGCCGCCCGGCGGGAACTCGCCGAGCTGGTCACCCGCTACCGGGCCGCCAAACGTGAGCGGGACCTGCTCGACTTCGGTGACCAGATCGCCCTGTCGGCCCGGCTCGCCGGGATCCCCGAGGTCGGCCGCCTCCTGCGCGACGAGTTCCGGGTGGTCCTGCTCGACGAGTACCAGGACACCTCGGTCGCCCAACGCGTCCTCCTGGCAGGGCTGTTCGGCGAAGGCACCGGCCATCCGGTCACCGCCGTCGGCGACCCCTGCCAGGCGATCTACGGCTGGCGCGGCGCCTCCGTCGCCAACCTCGACGACTTCCCCGAGCACTTCGCCCACGCCGACGGCCGCCCCGCGACCCGCCAGGCGCTCAGCGAGAACCGCCGCAGCGGTGGCCGCCTCCTCGACCTCGCCAACGGCCTCGCAGAGCCCCTGCGGGATCTGCACGCCGGCGTGGAAGCCCTCCGCCCCGCCCCCGGCGCCGAACGCGACGGCACGGTCCGCTGCGCCCTGCTGCGCACCCACGCCGAGGAGATCGACTGGGCCGCCGACTCCGTCGCCCACCTCGTCCGGACCGGGACGGCGCCGGGCGAGATCGCCGTCCTGTGCCGCACGGCGACCGACTTCGCCGAGATCCAGGGCGCCTTGGTCGCCCGGGACATCCCGGTCGAGGTCGTCGGCCTGTCCGGGCTGCTGCACCTGCCCGAGATCGCCGACCTCGTCGCCGTCTGCGAGGTCCTCCAGGACCCCGGCGCCAACGCCTCCCTGGTGCGCCTGCTCACCGGCCCCCGCTGGCGCATCGGCCCGCGCGACCTCGCCCTGCTGGGGCGGCGCGCCCGGCTCCTCGTGGCCCACGCGCGCGTGGCGGACGACGACGACCAGGACCGCCGCCTCGCCGAGGCCGTCGAAGGGGTCGACCCGTCCGAGGTGACCTCCCTCGCGGACGCCCTCGACACCTTCCTCGAGACCTCGCTGGACGGCCGCGGGGCCGACGACGGACTGCCGTTCTCGCCCGACGCGCGCGTGCGCTTCGCCCGGCTCGCCACCGAACTGCGCGAGCTGCGCCGCTCCCTGGCCGACCCGCTGATGGACGTCCTGCACCGCGTCCTCGCCGTCACCGGCCTGGAGGTGGAGCTGTCGGCGTCCCCGCACGCCCTGGCCGCCCGCCGCCGCGAGACCCTGTCCAACTTCCTGGACGTCGCCGCCTCCTTCGCCGCCGGCGACAACGAGGCGACCCTGCTCGCCTTCCTCGGCTTCCTGCGTACCGCCGCCCAGTACGAGAAGGGGCTCGACAACGCCCTCCCGGGCGGCGACAACACCGTCAAGGTGCTCACCGCCCACAAGTCCAAGGGCCTGGAGTGGGACGTCGTGGTCGTCCCCGGCCTGGTTACCGGCACCTTCCCCAGCAGCCAGGGCCGCGAGAAGTGGACCTCCCAGGGCAAGGTCCTGCCGCACGGGCTGCGCGGCGACGCCGACACCCTGCCCGAGGTGCCGTCCTGGGACGCCAAGGGCCTGAAGGCCTTCCACGAGGCCATGAAGGACCACCAGCACACCGAGGAACTCCGCCTCGGCTACGTCACCTTCACCCGGCCCCGCTCCCTTCTCCTCGGTTCCGGCCACTGGTGGGGCCCGACCCAGAAGAAGCGCCGCGGACCGTCCGCCTTCCTCCAGGCCCTCTACGAGCACTGCGAGGCCGGGCACGGCGAGATCGAGGCCTGGGCGGACGAACCCGCCGAGGACGAGGAGAACCCCGCCCTGCACCGGGCGACGGCCGACCAGGTCTGGCCCCTGCCCCTGGACGAGACGGCCCTGGCCCGCCGCCGCGCGGCCGCCGAGACCGTCCTGGCCCATCTGGAGGACCTCGCGTCCCGGGAGGACGGGCAGCCCACGGCCACACACGACCCGGACGACCTCGCCGATCCGGAGTGGCCCCCACCCCCCGAGGACGACGAGCCTCCCTACGAAGGGCCTGTGCACGACGAACCGGACCCGTTCGACGAGGAGCCCTTCGACGAGGACCCGTTCGGCAAGGACCCCTTCGACGAGGATCCTCTCGACGACGACCCCTTCGATGAGGGTGCCGTCGCAGAGGCCCCTCACGAAGGCGCCTCCGGGGAAGACCCGGCGGGTGGTGACGCCCGGGCCGCAGTCCGCCCCACCGTCCCCCACCAGGCGGCGCCACCGGAGCGCCGCGCCGGTCACCCCCACCCCAAGGCTCCCGAGCGCCCGGGCCCCCGTCGGCGGGAACACCCGCACCTCACCCCGGAGGAATCCCGCACCATCGCCTCCTGGGACCGCGACCTCGACGCCCTCACCGGCGAACTCCTGCGCGCCCGCGACAGCGTCACCGAGGTCCCCCTGCCTGCCTCGCTCTCGGCGTCCCAGCTGCTGCTCCTGGCCGCCGACCCGGACGGCCTGGCCCAGGAGCTGGCCCGCCCCATGCCCCGGCCGCCCCAGCCCGCTGCCCGCCGTGGCACCCGCTTCCACGCCTGGGTCGAGGCCCGCTTCGAAGAGCTCAGGCTGCCCATGCTGGAACCGGAGGAACTGCCCGGCAGCGATGCCGAGGTCGCCGACGAACGGGACCTCGAGGCCCTCAAGGAGGCCTTCGAGCGCACCCCGTACGCGCACCGCACGCCCTACCGGGTGGAGGCCCCCTTCCAGCTCGAGATCGCCGGCCGGATCGTCCGGGGCCGCATCGACGCCGTCTACAAGGAGGGTGCCGGGGACGAGGCGACGTACGAGATCGTCGACTGGAAGACCAGCCGTTCCCGGACCGCCGACCCGCTCCAGCTCGCCGTCTACCGCCTGGGCTGGGCCGAGCAGCGGGGCGTGCCGCCGGAGTCGGTCACGGCCGCGTTCCTGTACGTGCGCAGCGGGGAGGTCGTACGCCCGAAGCTGCCGGACCGCGCCGCCTTGGAGCGGCTGCTGCTGGAGGACCCGTCCGGCGGCGAGGCGGGTGCCCGGACGAGCGCGCGGACAGGGGCGGGGCCCGGTGAGGAACCGCACTCCGAGGACGTCGGTGCGGGCCGATAGGCTCGTGACCATGAGCCAGACCCCGGACAGCGTCGTCCGTACGTACATCCAGCAGCACCGCGCCGCCTTCCTCGACGACCTCACCGAGTGGCTGCGCATCCCGTCGGTGTCCGCCCAGCCGGATCACGCGCCCGACGTACGACGCAGCGCCGACTGGCTCGCCGCCAAGCTGAAGGAGACCGGCTTCCCGACAGCCGAGGTCTGGCCGACCCCGGGCGCCCCCGCGGTCTTCGCCGAGTGGCCCTCCGACGACCCGCAGGCGCCCACCGTGCTGGTCTACGGCCACCACGACGTGCAGCCGGCCGCCCGGGAGGACGGCTGGGACAGCGAACCCTTCGAGCCGGTCGTGCGCGGCAACCGCCTCTACGCGCGCGGGGCCGCCGACGACAAGGGCCAGGTGTTCTTCCACACCCTGGGCGTCCGCGCCCACCTCGCCGCCACCGGCCGCACCACCCCGGCGGTGCACCTGAAGCTGCTGATCGAGGGCGAGGAGGAGTCCGGCTCCCCGAACTTCCGGGCCCTGGTCGAGCAGCACGCCGAACGGCTCGCCGCCGACGCCGTGATCGTCTCCGACACCGGCATGTGGTCCGAGGACACCCCCACGGTGTGCACCGGCATGCGTGGCCTCGCCGAGTGCGAGATACGCCTGTACGGCCCCGACCAGGACATCCACTCCGGCTCCTTCGGCGGCGCGGTGCCCAACCCCGCGACGGCCGTGGCCCGCCTCGTCGCCGCCCTGCACGACGAGCACGCGCGCGTGGCCATCCCCGGCTTCTACGACGGGGTGGTCGACCTCACCGACCACGAACGCGAACTCTTCGCCGAACTGCCCTTCGACGAGCAGCGGTGGCTGCGCACGGCCAGGTCGAACGCCACCCGGGGGGAGGCCGGCTACACCACCCTGGAGCGGATCTGGGCCCGCCCCACGGCGGAGGTCAACGGCATCGGCGGCGGCTACCAGGGCCACGGCAGCAAGACGATCATCCCCGCCTCCGCCATGGTGAAGCTGTCCTTCCGCCTGGTGGCGGGCCAGGACCCCGGCCATGTGGAGAAGGCCGTCCGCGCCTGGGCCCAGCAGCAGGTGCCGACCGGGATCCGCTGCGACCTCACCTTCAGCGGAGCCACGCGCCCGTGCCTGACGCCGCTGGACCACCCCGCCCTTCAGTCGGTGACCCGCGCCATGGGCCGTGCCTTCGAGCAGCCGGTCCGCTTCACGCGCGAGGGCGGCTCAGGACCGGCCGCCGACCTCCAGGACGTCCTCGGCGCCCCGGTGCTGTTCCTGGGCATCTCCGTCCCCTCGGACGGCTGGCACGCCCCGAACGAGAAAGTCGAACTCGACCTGCTCCTCAAAGGCGTCGAGACCACCGCGTACCTGTGGGGTGACCTCGCCGAGAACTGGCGCCATGAGCCCTGAGCGTCCCGTTCCGTCCGGGCCGGCCACGCGCGCGGGGCACACTGGAAACGCCGCCCCGCCCGAGCCCGCCGGACCCGGTCGCCCCCCGCCGTACGTCCCGCTGAACCGCCTGCCGAACCCGACCGTTCCACCGGGGAGTTGGAAGCACCCGTGACCACCTGGACCGACCACAACGCCGACCGCCCCATCTCGCTCACCGCCCCGAGCGGCATCGACCGGGCCGCCCACCACCGGCTCGACGAGGCCTGGCTCGCGGCGGCGTGGAGCCACCCCACGACGCGCTGCTTCGTGGTCTCCGGCGGGCAGGTCCTCATCGACGAGACGGCGGACGGGCGCACCGAACTCGTCATGACCCCCTCCTTCGAAGCTCCCCTCACCGAGGCACACCGCTACTTCCTCGGCATCGACGAGGACGGGGTCAGCTACTTCGCCCTCCAGAAGGACTCCCTGCCCGGACGGATGGACCAGTCCGCGCGTCCGGCCGGCCTGCGCGAGGCGGGCGCCCTGCTGTCGGCCCGCGACGTGGGCCTGATGGTGCACGCGGTGGGACTGGAGAACTGGCAGCGCACGCACCGTTTCTGCTCGCGCTGCGGCGAGCGCACCGTCATCGCCGCCGCCGGACACATCCGCCGCTGCCAGGCCTGCGGCGCGGAGCACTACCCGCGCACCGACCCCGCCGTGATCATGGCCGTGACCGACGAGGACGACCGCATCCTGCTCGGCCGCCAGGTCCACTGGCCCGAGGGCCGCTTCTCGACGCTGGCCGGCTTCGTCGAGCCCGGCGAGGCCATCGAGCAGTCGGTGCGCCGCGAGGTCCACGAGGAGGTCGGCATCAGCGTCGGCCAGGTCGAGTACGTCGCCAGCCAGCCCTGGCCCTTCCCGTCCAGCCTCATGCTGGGCTTCATGGCCCGGGCCACCTCGACCGAGATCGAGGTCGACGGCGACGAGATCCACGAGGCCCGCTGGTTCTCCCGGGAGGAGCTGCACGCCGCCTTCGAGTCCGGCGAGATGCTCCCGCCCTACGGCATCTCGATCGCGGCGCGCCTGATCGAGCTCTGGTACGGCAAGCCGCTCCCGACACGGAGCGTCGTCTGACCCGTCAGCGCGGCGTTCGAACCGGCATGCAGGAAGGCGGCCCCTGAGCTTCCTCAGGGGCCGCCTTCCCCGCACCAGCACACGGCGCCTAGGCGCCGATCTTCTGCTTCACCTGAGCCAGCGAGGGGTTCGTGAGCGTCGAGCCGTCCGGGAACAGGACGGTGGGCACCGTCTGGTTTCCGCCATTGGCCTTCTCCACGAAGGCGGCGGACTCCGGGTCCTGCTCGATGTTGATCTCGGTGTACGCGATGCCCTCGCGGTCCATCTGGCTCTTCAGCCGGCGGCAGTAGCCGCACCACGTGGTGCTGTACATCGTCACAGTGCCCAGCATGTCTCTCGTGCTCCTTCGGTGGCTCGGGGCGGGTGGTCGCTGTGGTGGAACGTATGCGGAAGGTCCACCATTCCCGGTCCCCGGGCCCGGCCCGACGTGACGCCTGCCGCATTGGTACGACTATCGGTGCCTGCCTGTGGACAACCGGCGCAGCCGTCTCGCGCGACCTGGCAGCATGGCTGTGTGACAGCAGCAACGCACTCCACCCTGTTCCCGCAGGTACCGGACTCCGCCGACGCCGTGCTCGAAGGACTCGACCCCGAGCAGCGCGAGGTGGCCACGGCCCTGCACGGTCCGGTGTGCGTCCTGGCAGGCGCGGGCACGGGCAAGACCCGGGCGATCACCCACCGCATCGCCTACGGAGTGCGCGCGGGCATGCTGCACCCCTCCAGCGTCCTCGCCGTCACCTTCACCAACCGCGCGGCCGGAGAGATGCGCGGCCGGTTGCGCCAGCTCGGCGCCGCAGGCGTCCAGGCGCGTACGTTCCACTCGGCCGCCCTGCGCCAGCTCCAGTACTTCTGGCCGAAAGCGATCGGTGGCTCCATGCCCCGGCTCGTCGACCGCAAGATCCAGCTCGTCGCCGACGCGGCGGCGGCCTGCCGCATCCGGCTCGACCGGGGCGAGCTGCGGGACGTCACCGCCGAGATCGAATGGTCCAAGGTCACCCAGACCGTCCCCGCCGACTACGCCCCCGCCGCCGCCAAGGCCGGCCGTGAGTCCCCCCGCGACCCCGCCGAGATCGCCCAGCTCTACGCCGCCTACGAGGACGTCAAGCGCGAGCGGTCCGTCATCGACTTCGAGGACGTGCTGCTGCTGACCGTGGCCGTCCTGCAGGACCGGCACGACATCGCGGAGCAGATCCGCGCCCAGTACCAGCACTTCGTGGTCGACGAGTACCAGGACGTCAGCCCCCTCCAGCAGCGCCTGCTCGAACTGTGGCTGGGTGAACGGGACAGCCTGTGTGTGGTCGGGGACGCCAGCCAGACGATCTACTCCTTCACCGGAGCCACCCCGGACCACCTGCTTGATTTCCGCACCCGCCACCCCGGTGCCACCGTCGTCAAGCTGGTCCGCGACTACCGCTCCACCCCTCAGGTCGTCCACCTCGCCAACGGCCTGCTCGCCCAGGCCCGGGGCCGGGCCGCGGATCACCGCCTGGAGCTCGTCTCCCAGCGCGCCGCGGGGCCCGAGCCGGTCTACTGCGAGTACACCGACGAGCCCGCCGAAGCAGAAGGCGCGGCCCGCCGGATCCGGGAGCTCATCGACGCCGGGGTCCCGGCCTCCGAGATCGCGATCCTCTTCCGCACCAACGCGCAGTCCGAGACCTATGAACAGGCCCTCGCCGACGCCGCGGTGCCCTACCAGCTGCGCGGCGCCGAGCGGTTCTTCGACCGCCCGGAGGTGCGCAAGGCGGGCATCGCCCTGCGCGGCGCGGCCCGCTTCGGCGGCAACGACTCCCTTCTCGACGATGTCGTCGACCTGCCCTCGCAGGTGCGCGCCGTCCTGTCGGGGGAGGGCTGGACGACCCAGCCACCGGCCGGCTCCGGTGCGGTGAGAGAGCGCTGGGAGTCCCTGGCCGCCCTGGTGAACCTGGCCCAGGACTTCGCCGCCGCCAAGCCGGGCGCCACCCTGGCCGACCTCGTCGCCGAACTCGACGAACGGGCGAACGCCCAGCACGCCCCCACCGTCCAGGGCGTCACCCTCGCCTCGCTGCACTCGGCCAAGGGCCTGGAATGGGACAACGTCTTCCTCGTGGGTGTGGCCGAGGGCATGATGCCGATCACCTACGCGAAGACCGACGAACAGATCGAGGAGGAGCGCCGGCTCCTCTATGTCGGGGTCACCCGCGCGCGCGAGCGCCTCCATGTCTCCTGGGCGCTCTCCCGCTCGCCCGGCGGTCGCCCCAACCGCCGTCCCAGCCGTTTCCTCGACGGACTGCGCCCGGGCTCGACGGCCACCACGGGCCGTGCCCCCTCCGGCGGGGCGGGCGGAATCGAGCGCGGAATTTCCGGAACCAGGGATTCCGCCCCGAGGCGGACCTCGCGCGTTCCCGCCCGCTGCCGGGTCTGCGGCCGCACGCTCACCGACCCGGGCGAGATGAAGCTGATGCGCTGTGACGACTGCCCCTCCGACATGAACGAGGGCCTGTACGAGCGGTTGCGCGAGTGGCGGGCCGACCAGGCACGCAGCAGTGGTCAGCCCGCCTTTTGCGTGTTCACGGACAGGACGCTGATGGCGATCGCCGAGTCCGCCCCCGACGACGAACGCGAGCTCGCCCGCATCCCGGGCGTCGGGATGCGCAAGCTCACCCGCTACGGGGCCGACGTACTGGCCATCTGCGCAGGCCAGTCAGGCGCGGAGAGCACAGATCAGGACTGACACGAACTCGTCGAAAAAATAGTTTGCGCATGCCCCGGCAATCCCCATAGGTTCTTAGGCACGAGAGCAGCGGCCTTCCCGGAGGCCCTGATTCCGTGTTGTACTTGCATATCCGTCGGACTGGTTCACCCAGTCCCTCAAGACGCCGAGAGGAGGCGAGTCCAGTGATCAGCATCAACACCAGCTCCGTCAGCATCGTGAAAATGACCGATCGCTCGGCCGTCTCCGCGTGCATGCTCGGCGTTTCGAACCTGGGCACCGGTCTGTCCGGCATTCGTGCCGTCCTGTCGGCGTCCTCCTCCGTTGCTCCCGCGGGCCTTCCCGTCCGCGAGCGCAATGAGCGACCGACCAAGGCACTGGAAGCGGCAGTAACGGCACAGGCACAGGCCTATGCCTTTACGGCGACCGGTGCCGGATTCCGGAAGCAGACGACGCAGCACCACCAGATGTGGGCCTTCCGTGGGCCAGAACCCTGGAGTGATCCAGCCTGATCGCCGATCAGGCCGGCGCCTTCAGGGCCGCGGAACCCCATCCGGGATCCGCGGCCCTTCTGTTTGTCCCTGAACAGGGACGACGGACCGAAGGAGCCTCGGGACAAGAAAAGAACCCGGTACCACCACCCCCCGGCCAACAGGCCGGAACGACCTGACGAGGAAGACGAACCGTGCAACTCGAAGCGCACGCCCCGTCCGTACCGCCTTCCACGATCCCCAAGCCCGGCTCCACGGAGGACCCCGCCTTGACCCCGCTCACCGCGCTCACCGCGCTCGACGACGCCATCGAGAACCTCGGCGTACCCGTCCCGTGCCGTTCCTACGACCCGGAGGTCTTCTTCGCCGAGACGCCCGCGGACGTCGAGTACGCCAAGTCCCTCTGCCGCACCTGCCCGCTGGTCGAGGCCTGCCTCGCCGGTGCCAAGGAGCGGCGTGAGCCCTGGGGCGTCTGGGGTGGCGAGCTGTTCGTCCAGGGTGTCGTCGTCGCCCGGAAGCGGCCGCGTGGCCGCCCGCGCAAGAACCCGGTCACGGCATGAACACCGCAGGAACCATCGACCGTCCCCTCACGCACGACCCCCAGAAGCAGGCCCCGATGAAGCCGTCCACTGACGAGCCCGCCGGCTCGGCGACCCAAGACTTCCCCACCAGCGGCGCGAAGGACTCGCGTCAGAACAGGACCCGAGAGATGCAACTCATCCCAGAAGCCATGGCTCGTGCGCATATGCGCGAGCGACTGCAAGAGGCGGAGCGGGATCGCCTGGCCGTGCGCCTGGCGTCCGCCCGCCGTATGCAGCGCAGGGCGGAGCGCGCCTCACTGCGTGCCCGCCGGGCGCTCGCCATGGCGGTCATGCAGTAATCCGCTGTACCTGAAGCGGGGCGTTCCGGCCCGGGAGGCCGGGCCGCCGCCGACCTCTCACCACGGGGGCCGGTCCGTACCGAACGGACCGGCCCCCGCGGCGCGTTGTCCGCCCGGAGAGCACACGCACGGGGCCACTTGGTCTGCGTGCGGTGCCCCCGGCAGAGGACGCGATGCCCCCCGGGCAGAGGATGCGATGCCTGCCGGGCAGGGCGTGCGGTGCCCGCCGGGCCGGGGCGGGTGCTCAGCGAACCCCGGGGCCTGGTGCCAGCCCGCGGCCTGGCGCCAAATCGCGCCCATGTGGTGTGCCGTGCCCCGGGCGTTGTGCCTGCCGCGTCGCGGGGTGCGGAGATATCGTCGCCGGGTGACGAGTCCTTCCGGAGGCAGTGGCGGCGGTCCCGCCGCGGAACCGCGGCGCTGCATCTGCGCGCGCTGCGGCACATCGGCCGAGGTGCCGACCGAAGGCCCACCCCTCACCTGGACCTACTCCGTGGAGGACGGCGCTCTTCGCCACTACTGCGAGGCCTGCTCCCGCGAGAACCTCAGGTCCATCGAGGGGCGCTTGGACTCAGCCTGGTGGTGAGCCCGCGGTGGGAACTCAGGCCTGCGCCACGGCCTCCTCGCCGTCCGCCGGGTCCTCCGGGACGAACCCCGGCAGCCACTCCTCCAGCTCCCCGCGCAGCCGCACCGTCGCCCCCAGCTGGCACAGCACGCCGATGGTGCTCAGCGTCACCCGGTGGATCAGCAGATAGGACGGCGGCAGGTTGAGCTGCTTGCCGAGCTGGTAGGCCGGGGAACGGGGGTCGGCGACCCGAGCCGCCTGGCTGCGCATCCAGCCGCGGGTGAACGTGAACTCCTCGACCTGGGCCGGCTCGATGATCGGCAGCAGGTAGTCCATGACGGCGTCCGGGTCCAGCTCTATGGTCTCCTTGACGAACCCTTCCGCGCAGAGAAGCTCGTAGACCGCCTCGGCCTCACCGTCGAGGGTCATCCGCAGGGACTCGCCGATGGTGGCCGGCAGGCCCCCCGGGAGCCGGTCGACGGTGCCGAAGTCCAACACGCCCAGGCGCCAGTCGTCCTCCCCCTCCGGGCCGCCGGGCAGGAGCCGGAAGTTGCCAGGGTGGGGGTCTGCGTGCAGCAGGCCCGTTCGGGCGGGCCCGGAAAACAGGAAGCGGGCCAGAAGCTGACCGGCACGGTCGCGCTGTTCCTGGGTGCCGTCCGAGATGATCTCCGACAGCGGGATGCCGTCCATCCACTCGGTGACCAGGACCTGGTCGGACTGGTGCACCACCTGCGGCACGACCACGTCCGGGTCGTCCGTGAACTCCTCCGCGTGGGCTTGCTGGGCCTGCGCTTCCAGACCGTAGTCCAGCTCCTCCGAGACGCGGTCCTTCAGCTCTGTGATCAAGGGCTTGATGTCCATGCCGGGAATCAGCGGGCCGAGCAGGCGGGAGAAGCGGCTCAGCTGGTTGAGATCCGACAGCAGGGCCTCGCCGGCACCCGGGTACTGCACCTTGACGGCCACCTCGCGGCCGTCGTGCCACACCCCTCGGTGGACCTGGCCGATCGAGGCCGCCGCGGCGGGCTTGTCCTCGAACTCCAGGAACAGCTCGTGCCAGCCCTCGCCGAGCCGCTCCTCGAGCACCGCGTGCACGGTCCTGGTCGGCATGGGGGGCGCCGCCTCCTGGAGCTTGGTCAGCGCGGCCCGGTAGGGGCCGGCCACCTCCTCCGGCAGCGCGGACTCGAAGACGGACAGGGCCTGGCCGAACTTCATCGCGCCGCCCTTGAGCTCACCCAGCACCTTGAACAGCTGGTCCGCTGTGCGCTGTTGGAGTTCGCGGCCGACGAGCTCGGCGGACTCACCGACGATCCGCTTTCCGAATCCCCAGGTCGCCCGCCCGGCGATGCCGAGCGGGAGCGCGGCGAGCTTGGCGGTCCGGGTAACCGCCTTCCGGGGAAGATCAGACATGCGCCCTCCAAGTCCCAGCCGGCCGCTCCGCCTCTGCCTCACGGCACTGCTCCGACGGCCGTTGCACAGCCATTGTCTCGTGTGACTCCCCGTCCTCCGAGAGGTGCTCCCCTTTTCCTCTCTTCGCCGCAGCGCAGGGGCATGCAGGATGCGCCCGGACCGGCCGCGCACGCCAGTGGAGATCAGGGGCGGAGCACTCCCAGCGTGCCCCGGAACTGGAGGGGGCGCGGCCGTCGAGGAAAGCGAGTGCGTGGGCGGCCGCGAGTCCGGCCACGGCCGTGGCCAGTGCCAGGTCGCAGGGTGGCACCTGCCGCTGCTTGCCGGAGCGCCACTGGGCGACCAGACGCGGCCAGGCGGGGTCCCGGTCGACGCGGTCCTCGTGCAGGCATCCCGCGCATCCCGTCTCGCCGGGCAGGACGAGAGGACCGACCACGCCGGTGCCCTCCACCACACCGGCGTACAGATGGGGCGTCCCGGAGGCCATCAGCGGCTCCGCCGCGGCCGGGTCCGGCGCGTGCACGGCGACATCGTCCCGCGAGGCGAGGATCACCAGCGAGAATCCCGGGTCGCCATCCTCCAGCGGCGCCTCGGCCGTCGCGCGGCGCGGCGGCCGGTCCGGGGCCGCCCGGCGCACGGCACGGCGGGCCGACTCGTCCCTGCGATCGCCGACGGCATCCGGGGGAAGCCCGCCCGGCGCGACGTCCCACGGCTCCACACGGCCGCCGTCCATCACGTCCACCCCGCCCACGCCTGCCCCGGCCAGGAGCGAGGCCAGCACGGCACCCACCCGGCCCGCGCCTCGCACCTGCACGCGCTGCGAGCGCCGCGCGGCCAGCCGTCCCATCGCACCGCCGGGGGTCGATGTCGTCAGAGAAAGGGAGGCCAGGTCGGGGCGCAGCCGGTCGAGGACCTCCTTCTTCTTCCGCAGCGCCTCTGCGGCCGGCCCGCCGCCGCGGGTGTCGTCCAGCAGCCCGGCCCGGGCGAGCCCCCGCACCAGCTTGTCGACATGACCGTCGGGCAGATCCATGCGGCGTCCCTCCTCGCGGAGCAGCTCCAGCCCCCGCGTGCCGTTCAGCAGGTCGAGGAAGCTGCCCGTGGCCAGGTCCATCGGGCCGAGCGTCATCGCATGCGCCGGTGTCATTCCGAACTGCACGGTGTTGAGGTCGCGCCAGCCGCGCCTGAGCGCGGGTTTCACCGTCGGATGCATGAACAGGCCCCCGTTTGCCGTAGATCGTCCCCATATGCCGACGGTCCCCGGCGCGGGTACGGCCCCTGGTCCCGGACCGGCCTCGCCGTGGCTTCGCCGACGAGATCCAGCATGCCCAACCCCGCAGCAACCCGCTGAAAGTTATCCACAGGCGTGGGTATTAGTCGTACTGGTCCGGCGCCCGTGTCCTGCCGTCCGGCGACCGAGCCCGACAAATCCGGCGCTCGTGTCATAGGAATCCGGCAGCCACAAATCCGGGCAGCCGGGTCGCACGAATCCGGCGGCCGGTGGCAGCGGCGGCACCGAAGCGTCCCGGAGTCGGGACTTCCCCGTGTGCAGCGGGTAACGTCGGGGCGTGCCCGCCGACCCACTGCACCGCGCCGGAACCGCACAGCGCAGCACGACGAGCCAGCCGCCGAGCGGCTCAAGGGCGAGCGCGATCGAGGTACGCAGAAGCGCCCGCCGACGCCGAACCGTCTCCGCTTACCGCGAGGGCGATCGCACCGTGGTCCTCATCCCCGCCCGGATGTCCGAGGCGGAGGAACAGCGCTGGGTGACCGTCATGCTCGACAAGCTGGCCGCCCAGGAGAGCAAGCGGGCCCTCGGCGACGCAGAGCTGGCCGAGCGGGCCCGGCGTCTTTCGGACCAGTACTTCGACGGTCGGGCCCGGCCCGCGTCGGTGCGCTGGGTGACCAACCAGAACACGCGCTGGGGCTCCTGCACCCCCGCCGAGGGCAGCATCCGCCTCTCGCACCGCCTCCAGGGCATGCCCGAGTACGTCGTCGACTACGTCCTCCTCCACGAACTCGCGCATCTCCTCGTACCCGGACACGGACCGCGCTTCTGGGAACTCCTGGAGGCCTATCCGCGCACGGAACGCGCCCGGGGATACCTCGAAGGCGTCGTAGCCGCCGAGCGGTTGCCCCACGTACCCGGCACCAGGGGTGACGACCCGGCGGGGTGACCGACCGCTTTCCGCGAGCGAACAGCCGATACGGCTGAGCGGGCGTTGTGTACCGGCTCTGTACCGACCTCGTCCGGTGTCCGAGTTTGCCGTTAGCCTGGCGCGACGCACTTACGTTCTGGATGGGGGACGGTCGTTACGCATGGCCAGGGAATTCCAACGCGGCCACAAGGCCAGGATCAGTGACCTCACCGCGGGTACGGATCTGTACGTAGGTGTACAGATCACCGGCCCCGGACTGAGCTTCGACATCAGCTGCTTCGGCCTCGACGCCGACGAACGGCTCTCGGACGACCGGTACTTCGTCTTCTTCAACCAGCCGAAGTCCCCCGAGGAGTCCATTCAGCTCCTGGGCGCCCAGGCGGGCGACACCGAGTCCTTCCGGGTGACGCTCGACCGCATCCCGTCGCAGATCCAGAAGCTGTCCTTCACGGCGACGATCGACGGCGCCGGCCAGATGTCGCAGATCGCCTCCGGATACATCCGTATCGTCGCGGGCGGCGAGGAGGTGGCGCGCTACTCCTTCAACGGCTCGGAGTTCTCCACCGAACGGGCCGTGATGCTGGGCGACTTCTACCTGAAGGACGTCTGGCGGTTCGCCGCCGTCGGTCAGGGCTTCGACGGAGGTCTGGACGCGCTGCTGAAGAACTTCGGCGGCGAGGTCGCCGAGGAGGAGACGCCCGCGCCGGCGCCGCAGCAGCCGCAGGCCGGCGCCGCCCCCGGCTTCGCCCCGCCCGCGTTCGGCGTCCCCGCCACTCCGGAACCCGGCGCGGCCCCCGCCCCGCAGGCGCCTCCGGCTCCCGCGCCCCAGCCCGCCGCGCAGGGCTTCGCGCCCCCGGCCGGCCCCACCCCGCCTCCGGCCCCGGCGCCCGCACCCCAGGTGCACGCCGCCCCGACCATCGTGGCGCCCCTGCACACCCCGCCCGGTGGCTCCCAGGTGCCGCCCCCGGCGCCGGCGCCCGCGCCGTACGGCCAGGCCGGTCAGCAGCCGCCGCAGTACGGCCAGGTCCCCGGCCAGACGGCCCCGCCGCCTCCCGGCTACGGTCAGCCCCAGGCACCTCATGCGCCACAGGCGCCCCACGCTCCGGCCCCGCCCCCCGGCTACGGCCAGCCCACGCCGCCCCCTGGCTACGGCCAGCAGCCGCCGTTCGGGCAGGCTCCCCACGGAGCCCCGCAGGGCGCTCCCCAGGGTCCCGGCGTGTCCGCCGCGCTCCAGCAGTTCAAGGAGACGCCCACGGGGCAGCGCTGGACCCAGCAGAACAAGAAGCTCGTCCGCGTCGACCTTGGCATCGGCGGACAGCCCGTGCTCGCCCGGCAGGGCAGCATGGTGCTCTACCAGGGCAAGGTCGACTTCAGCTACAAGGGCGCCGGCTTCGCCGGCCGGATCGTGGGCAACGCGACCGGCCAGGAGATGCAGCTCATGCGCTGTACCGGCCAGGGGCAGGTGTTCCTCGCCGAGAACTCGACCATGCTGCACCCTCTGGAGTTGCAGGGCGACGCCGTCTGCGTCTCCGCCGAGAACGTCCTCGCGTTCGACGAGAGCCTCACCTACGAGGTCCGCCGCATCGAGGGCCACGGCATCCCCGGCGGCGCCCTGTTCACCATGCAGTTCCAGGGCACCGGCACGATCGTCGTGAAGACGCACGGAACGCCCGTGGTGCTGCCCGTCACCCCCACCACGTTCGCCGACTGCAACGCCGTGGTCGCCTGGTCGGCCGCCGCCCAGGTCGTCGTCTCCAGCCAGGTGCGGATGCGCCGCAACGCCTACCCCGGTGACACGGGGGAGAGCGTCAACCTCCAGTTCCGGGGAGCGCCCGGCAACTTCATCGTCGTCCAGCCGTACGAGGTCTGAGGGAGCCCGTCATGACACAGCAACTCGCGGGCCACGCCCCCGCCCCCGTCACCGCCCGCATGGAGAACCACGGCAACCACATGCTGAAGGTGGCCATGCAGACAGGGAACGACCTCCTCGCGCGCGTGGGGTCGATGGTCGCCTACGAAGGGTTCGTGCAGTACGAGCCCAACCCGCCGGCCGTGCGCCAGATCGCCAAGGACTGGATGACCGGTGAGGGCGCGCCCCTCATGAAGTGCTCCGGCGACGGTCTGCTCTACCTCGCCGACTACGGGGCGAACGTCGTCGTCATCAATCTCAACGGCGACGGAATCTCGGTCAACGCGACCAATCTGCTGGCCTTCGACGCCCACCTCACCTGGGGCGTGGAGCGGGTCAAGGGCCTGGCCAAGTTCGCCGGGCAGGGCCTGTGGAACACCAAGATCTCCGGGCAGGGCTGGGTCGCGCTGACCTCCCGGGGCAAGCCCATCGTCGTCGACTGCGGAGGCGGCGAGGACGAGACCTACGTCGACCCCGACGCGCTCGTCGCCTGGTCCCCGAACCTCAAGGTGAAGGGCAAGCGCAGCTTCCGGGCACAGTCGCTGATCGGCCGCGGCAGCGGCGAGGCCTACCAGATGGCCTTCTCCGGTCAGGGCATCGTCGTCGTCCAGCCCAGCGAGGACAGCACCGACCGCCTCCGGGTCCGGGGCTGAGGGGGAGCCACACGTCATGCAGAGCCCGATTTTCGCCTACAACGAGCAGCAGACCCAGGAGCGCTGGAGCCTGCAGAACAAGCAGATGCTGCGCGTCACACTGGAGGGCCACGACGACGTCCTGGCCCGCAAGGGCACCATGGTCGCCTACCAGGGCCTCGTCGAGTTCGACGCCGAGTTCCAGAGCAACCAGCAGTCACGTGCCCGTGCGCAGACCGGTGAGGGTCTCGACCTGATGCGCTGCCACGGGCAGGGCACGGTCTACCTCGCCAACCTCAAGCAGCACGTCCACGTCATGGACGTGGACCAGGACGGCCTCACCGTCGACAGCAGCTACGTCCTGGCGATGGACTCCTCCCTGCACCACGAAGTCATCGCCGTGGACAGCCTGTACGGCATCTCCGGCTCCGGGAAGTACCAGCTCAACATCTCGGGCCGGGGCAAGGTCGCCCTGATGACCTCCGGGATGCCGCTGCTGCTGCAGGTGACGCCCGACAAGTACGTCAACTGCGACGCCGACGCGATCGTCGCCTGGTCGACGAGCCTGCGGGTGCAGATGCAGGCCCAGACGCACTCCTCCGGGGTGTGGCGGCGCCGCGGCAGCACTGGTGAGGGCTGGGAGCTGAGCTTCATGGGCACCGGCTACGCGCTGGTCCAGCCCAGTGAGCTGCTGCCGCCGCAGGGCGCCCAGATCGGCTCCGGCCTGGCCGCGCAGTACGGCATGGGCCAGCAGGGGGCGCGGGGGCAGAACCAGGGCAACGTCTGGAGCTGAGCGTTCCGCGGGTTCGGCCGAGGGGTTCAGGGGCGGATGGTCTCGTCCCGGCCGCGGGTCGTCCGTGGCCGGCCGCGCCGTTCCCCGCGCCCCTGACGGGGCGCGCGAGCCGGCGTCAGATGATTTGGGGGCGGCCGCCCATGCGGTCGCCCCCACCCATGCCCGGGCCTCAGAGCCTCGCGCGCGTCGCCTCCAGAAGGCGGACCACCGACTCGTCCGCCACGTCCGGCACCTCGTCGTAGCCGAACCACCGCACGTCGAGTGACTCGTCGCTGATCGCGTGCGTGGCGTCCGGCGGGGCCACGGCCGCGTACTGGACGTCGAAGTGGCGGTGGCACGGCGGCGGGATCGGATGCGGGTCGAGGCGCACCGGCCCGCCGGACAGCAGGGAGAGGCCCGGAACGCCGGACTCCTCCGTCGCCTCCCGCAGGGCCGCACCCGCGAGGGAGGCGTCACCCGGCTCGCAGTGGCCGCCCATCTGAAGCCACATCCGCAGCTTCTTGTGGAGGGTCAGCAGCACCCGGCCGCCCTCGGGGTCGATCACCAGGGCGCTCGCCGTGATGTGACCCGCGTGGCAGGCCTTCCACAGACCGTCGGGGTGCTCCGCCAGATGGTCCAGATAGGCCTGGCGCAGCTCCGTCTGGTCCTCGTACCCCTTCAGCACGAGGACCGCGTCGTCATACAGGCTCACCCGGCGTCGTCGCCCCTGTTGTCGTCCTCGCCATCGTCCTTCTTCCTGAGGTCGGGCTTGTCCGCCGCCTCGCCGAGCATCTTGTCCAGCTCGGAGAAGTCGATCTGCTCGCGGTGCACGAAGCCGTCCGGGTCGTCCAGGTCGGTCGCCGTAGGAAGCATGTCCGGGTGGTGCCACAGGGCGTCCCGGCCGTCGACACCACGCGCGTCCGTGAGCGACGCCCACAGACGGGAGGCGTCCCGCAGGCGGCGCGGGCGCAGCTCCAGGCCGATCAGCGTGGCGAACGTCTGCTCGGCCGGGCCGCCCGAGGCGCGACGGCGGCGCAGCGTTTCGCGCAGGGCGTCGGCGGACGCCAGACGGGGCTTCGCCGCGGCGTGGACCACCGCGTCCACCCAGCCCTCCACGAGCGCCAGAGCCGTCTCCAGACGGGCTAGGGCGGCCTTCTGCTCGGGCGTGTCCTCGGGCTGGAACATGCCCTGCTGGAGGGCCTCCTGCAGCTGCTCCGGGTTCTGCGGGTCGAACTGGCCGACCACGTCCTCCAGCTTGGCCGTGTCGACCTTGATCCCGCGGGCGTAGCCGTCGACCGCGCCGAACAGATGCGAGCGCAGCCACGGCACGTGCGCGAAGAGGCGCTGGTGGGCGGCCTCGCGCAGGGCGAGATACAGCCGCACCTCCTCCTGGGGGACGCTCAGGTCCTTGCCGAACGTCTCGATGTTCACCGGCAGAAGGGCGGCCTTGCCGGCCGGACCGAGCGGCAGGCCGATGTCGGACGAGCCGACGACCTCGCCGGCGAGCACGCCGACGGCCTGCCCGATCTGCGTGCCGAACATGGCGCCGCCCATCGAGCGCATCATGCCGATCAGCGGGCCGGCCATGGCCTGCATCTCCTCCGGCAGGACGTCGCCCATGGCGTTGCCGACACGCTCGGCGACCGGGTCGACCAGCTCCTTCCAGGCGGGCAGGGTGGCCTCGACCCACTCCGCGCGGCTCCAGGCCACCGCGGAGGCGGCGCCGGAGGGCAGGGACGTGGCGTCGTCGAGCCACAGGTCGGCCAGGCGGACGGCTTCCTCGACGGACTTGCGCTCGGCGGGGCCGACGCTGGCGTCCTTGGTGCCGTCGGGACTGCCCTGGGAGACCGTCTGGCGGGCGATCTGCTTGGCCATGTCCCAGTTCACCGGGCCGCCCTCGTAGGAGAGCATCTGGCCCAGCTGCTGGAACGCGGCGCCCAGGTCGGTGGGGTTCAGCGACCCGAACATGGCTGCGAACGGATTGTCCGCACCGGGGCCGCCAGGGCCACCGGGGCCCGAGCCGAAGCCACCGGCTCCGGGCAGGCCGCCGAAACCGAACGGGTTGGCCGGTCCCTGACCACCACCGCTCTGCTGGTCCTTCTTCTTGCCCTCGTCGCCGTCGTCCGGCTCCTCCGGCGGAAGGCCGAATCCGAATGGGGTGTCACTCACGGGATTCCTCGGCTGGTAGGGCCGCCGGTTCTTTCCGGCGGCACGGCTGCCCGACAACACCACCCAGCGTAGACACCCGGGGCGGATCGGGCCTCGGTGCTTCGCCGACTGACGGCCTGCGGCAGGATGGATGCCACCTGGTACGCACGCGTCGGACGCGCTCGTACTGAAGACAACCGCTGGAGACGCCCGGTGAGTTCCCCAGATCCGCAGGTTCGCGCAGCGCGAAACCAGTCAACCAGTTCCGCGAGTCCCGCCGCACGCGGACCCGTCGTCGCGGTCACCGGTGCCGCGTACGGCGTCGGAGCCCTGCTCACGGAGCAGCTGGCCGCATCCGACGAGGTCAAGCAGGTCGTCGCCATCGACGAGCGGCGCGGCGAGTGCGCGGCGGCCCAGTGGCACATCCTGGACGTACGGGACCCGGCCATCGCGGACAAGCTGCGCGGGGCCGACGTGGTGGTGCACCTGGCGCTGGATCTCGACCTGGAAACCGACGCGGCCGCCCGAACGGCCTACAACGTACGGGGGACGCAGACCGTCCTGACGGCCGCCGCGGCCGCCGGAGTGCACCGGGTCGTGCTGTGCACCTCGGCGATGGTCTACGGGGCGCTGCCCGACAACGAGCTGCCGCTGTCCGAGGACGCCGAGCTGCGCGCCACGGCCGAGGCGACGGGCGTCGGCGACCTGCTGGAGATCGAACGGCTGGCCCGGCGCGCGCCCCGGGCGCACCCCGGGCTCAATGTCACCGTCGTACGGCCGGCCGTGCTGGTCGGAGGCACCGACACCGCACTGACCAGGTACTTCGAGTCGCCCCGGCTTCTCGTCGTGGCCGGATCGCGGCCCGCGTGGCAGTTCTGCCACGTCGAGGACCTGTGCAGCGCGCTGGAGTACGCCGTTCTGGAGAAGGTCGACGGGGAACTGAGCGTCGGCTGTGACGGCTGGCTGGAGCAGGAGGAAGTCGAGGAGCTCAGCGGGATCCGGCGGATGGAGCTGCCGTCGGCGGTCGCGCTGGGTGCGGCGGCGCGACTGCACCGCATCGGGCTCACGCCCTCCCCGGCCGGGGACCTGGCGTACACGATGTACCCCTGGGTGGTCAGCGGCAGCCGGCTGCACGACGCCGGGTGGCGGCCGCGATACACCAACGAGGAGGTGCTGGCGGAGCTCCTCGAGGAGGTCTCCGGCCGGCACACGGTCGCCGGGCGGCGGCTGGGCCGCAAGGACGCGACGGCCGCGGGTGCCGCCGGTGCGACGGTGGCGCTGCTGGGCGCGGCGGCGGTGGTGCGGCGGGCGCGGAAGGCCCGGCGGCGGATCTGAAACGCCTGCGCGGGGAGCGCCGCAGAAGGCCGCCCTGTAGGAGGCTCCAAACGGGTACGCGCGCGTGCCGGTCGATGGCTCTATTCCGTGCTGTCGGTCGCGTGCGGCACGATGGAGGCATGGCAACCACGAACGATCACCCCGGTGAGCAGGCCGCGCAGGACCCGATCAAGCTGATCGGGATCCGGGACTCGGCTCTCTCCCTGGACGAGGTGTTCCGGGCCGTCGGGGACGACGCGGCCGGAGGCACCGCGCTCTTCGTGGGAACCGTGCGGAACCACGACGGCGGTGCCGATGTCGACGAGCTGGGGTATTCCTGCCACCCCAGCGCCGAGGCCGAGATGCGGCGCGTCGCGGAGAAGGTCGCCGCCGAGTTCCCGGTGCGGGCCCTGGCGGCCGTGCACCGCGTAGGAGACCTGCGGGTCGGGGACCTCGCCGTGGTCGTCGCCGTCTCCTGTCCGCATCGCGGAGAGGCCTTCGAGGCCTGCCGCAAGCTGATCGACGACCTCAAGCACGAAGTGCCCATCTGGAAGCACCAGAAATTCTCCGACGGCACCGAGGAGTGGGTCGGAGCCTGCTGACCCCGGCCGGCAGCCCGCCTGCCGAGCCTGGAAGCGGCCCTCCGGTTGCGTAACCGCACCCCTGGCGTGAGCGTTGTCACTGCGGATCGTTAATCTGCTGATCAGTCAGTTGCGGATGCTCAAAGGGGTTGGAGGTCGGCATGGCGGCGCTCGCCTGGTTGCTGATTCCGCTTGTGGCTGCCATCGGCGCGGGACTTTGGGGCAGTTGGGCCCACCGGACCCGAAAGGTCCGCAACGACGGCCCCGAGCTCACCGGCTACATCCGCTTCCGCGAGGCCATGGAGAAGCCCCGCCCGGGAGCCTGATGACCGAGGAACCCGCAGGTCACAAGCGTTGCAGAGAGCAGGGTCGCCCCGGACGGGCGGCCCTGACGGTGCGCTGACAGGACCGTCCCGTACTGTCGACTCATGCCACGCCGCACCGCGACGATGCTCGCCTCCACCCTGATGCTGATCGCGCTCCTGTGCGCGGGAGTGTTCATCCCCGTGCCGTACTCGGAGATGTCCCCGGGGCCGACGGTGAACACGCTGGGCGATCACGACGGCGAGCCGGTGCTGCAGATCGAGGGCCGGAAGACCTACCCCACCAGTGGCCATCTGAACATGACGACGGTCCGGGTCACGAGCGCCGACTACCGGATGAACCTGGTCGAAGCCGTCTACGGCTGGCTCGCGCACGACAACAAGGTCGTGCCGCACGAGACGCTCTACCCGGACGGCAAGACCGAGGAGCAGTCCACCCAGGAGAACGCCGAGGAGTTCAGCCAGTCCCAGGAGAGCGCCAAGGTCGCCGCCCTGAAGCAGCTGGACGTTCCGGTGAAGTCCTGGGTGATCGTCTCCACGGTCGTCAAGGGATCCCCCGCCGAGGGCAAGCTGCACGCGGGGGATGTGATCAAGGCCGTCGACGGTACGGCGGTGAAGGAGCCGGCCGACGTCGCGAAGCTCGTCACGAAGCACAAGCCGGGCCAGGAGGTCCGCTTCACGATCGTGCCGGCCAAGGAGCAGGTCGCCGCGGAGAAGGAGAAGCGGACGCCGACCAGGACGCAGGACATCACCATGACCACCACGACGTCCGACGACACCGGTGAGAAGCGCGCCATCGTGGGGATCTCCGCCGGGACCGACCACACCTTCCCGTTCACCATCGACATCAAGCTCGCGGACGTCGGCGGGCCGAGCGCCGGGCTGATGTTCGCGCTCGGCATCTACGACAAGCTCACCCCGGGCAGCCTGACCGGGGGCACGTTCGTGGCCGGCACCGGCACGATCGACGACACCGGCAAGGTCGGGCCGATCGGCGGCATCGAGATGAAGACCGTGGGCGCGCGGGCCAAGGGCGCGAAGTACTTCCTCACGCCCGCCGACAACTGCGCGGCCGCCGCCGCGGACACCCCCGACGGTCTCACCCTGATCAAGGTGGGCACCATCAAGGACGCCCTGGGAGCCCTGAAGGACATCCGCAGCGGCGACACCGCGGACCTGCCGAAGTGCGGTAAGTAGCCGGGGGACCGAGGGCCCGGAAAGCCGGGCCCCGCGGTCCGCTCCTCGGCGGTCGCTACTCCTCGAACGTCGCGGCCAGCGCCTCCGCCAGCCCCGGGACCAGGTCGGAACCGGTCAGGACCTCGGTGGGGGAGTCCTTCTCGCGCAGCCGCAGGGCCGACTCACGCGTGCCGTCGCGCAGGACCGCGACCGTCATGCGGACCTCCTGGCGGTCCGGGTGGTCCGCCACCCACTTCGTGAGGGCGGCCTCGCTCAGACCCTGCGGAACCTGCGCCTCCGCGGACGGTGGCAGCATCAGGCGCTCCACGGCGAGGGCGCAGCCGACCACCGCGTCGGGCCAGGCGATGGTGGCGAGGAACTCGTCGAGCGGCTTGCCCGTTGGCACTTCGTCCTGCTCGATCGGGGTGAGGCCGGAGTTCTCCGACTCGTCCCCCAGACCGAGCCGGTCCGCGAGCGAGGGCTGTTCGGCCCGTAGCCGTGCGGTGTCGACGAGGGCGAAAAGGCGGGCTGACTGGTCCCAGCCGAGGCCGGAGACGTACTCGTCGATCTCGAGAACGGCCCGGGTGAGCGGGTTCGCAGCCATGGGAGTGTTGGACATGGTCACAATCCTGCCTCGTTCCCGGCCGGAATCGGGAACCGAGTAAACGGTGAGTAAGTTGCATAGGTGGGGGCCCCACGATCACGGGGCCACGTACGGCCCGTGAAGACGCGGGCCTGACCAATCAACAGCGAACTTCGAGGTGCGCACCTTGGCTTTCCAGATGCCGGACCGCGGCGGAGGCCCGACAGGGCCGCGGATCAGAGTGGGCCGCCCGTCCCGGCGAGTCCGGACCCTGCTCATGACGCTGGGCGTCCTTGCCGTTCTCGGCATGGCGTTCACCATGTTCGCGGGCTTTTGGACGGACTGGCTCTGGTACCGCTCGGTGAACTACTCCTCGGTCTTCACCACCACCCTGTGGACCAAGATCGGGCTCTTCTTCGTCTTCGGCCTGCTCATGGCCCTCGCCGTCGGCTTCAACATCTGGCTGGCGCACCGGCTGCGGCCACCGCTGAGCGCCATGTCGATGGAGCAGCAGAACCTCGACCGCTACCGGATGGGCATCGCGCCCTACAAGAAGTGGCTGCTGTTCGGGATCACCGCCCTCGTGGGCCTGATCGCCGGCGCCTCCGCCTCCGGCCAGTGGCGGACATGGCTCATGTGGGTCAACGGCGTGCCCTTCGGGCAGAAGGACCCCCAGTTCAAGCTGGACGTCTCCTTCTACGCCTTCGACCTGCCCTGGTACCGGTTCCTGCTCGGCTTCGGCTTCGCCGCGGCGATCCTGTCCGTGATCGCCGCCGCGCTCACGCACTACCTGTACGGCGGGCTGCGCGTCACCAGCCCCGGTGCCCGCGCCACGGCCGCGGCCACCGGGCACCTGTCGGTACTCATCGGCGTCTTCGTCGCCCTCAAGGCGGTCGCGTACTGGCTCGACCGGTACGGACTCGCGGTGAAGTCCAGCGACTTCAGGGCGACCGACAACTGGACGGGCCTGAGGTACGTCGACGCCAACGCCTACCTGCCGGCCAAGACGATCCTGTTCTGCATCGCCGTCATCTGCGCGTTGCTGTTCTTCGCCACCATCTGGCGGCGCACGTGGCAGCTGCCCGTGATCGGCTTCGGTCTGATGGTGCTCTCCGCGATCCTCATCGGCGGCCTGTACCCGGCGATCGTGCAGAAGTTCCAGGTCCAGCCGAACGAGCAGGCCAAGGAAGCGCCGTACGTCGAGAAGAACCTCGAAGCGACGCGTAAGGCCTACGGCATCGACGGCACCAAGGTCACCGACTACTCGGGCACGAGCAAGACCGAGGACAAGAGCACACTGCGCGACGACGTCCCGTCCACGGCGAGCATCCGGATCATGGACCCGAACATCGTCTCGCCGACGTTCCAGCAGCTCCAGCAGATCAGGAACTACTACGCGTTCCCGACCAACCTGGACGTCGACCGCTACGCCAAGGACGGCAAGGACCAGGACACGGTCATCGGCCTGCGTGAGCTGAACCTCGCGGGCATCCCGAAGAAGAACTGGATCAACAACCACTTCCGTTACACGCACGGCTACGGAGTGGTCGCCGCCGAGGGCACCAGCGCCGACGCCCAGGGCCGTCCGAACTTCACCGAGTCCGACCTGCCCTCCGAGGGCGACCTCGGCACGTACGAGCAGCGGGTCTACTACGGCGAGAAGACCACCACGTACTCGATCGTCGGCGGTCCCCAGAAGGAGATCGACTACTCCGACGACAACGGCGAGAAGACCACCAGCTACAAGGGCGACAGCGGGGTCAATCTCTCCAACCCGGTCAACCGGGCCGCGTACGCGGTGGCGTTCGGAGAGCCGCAGATCCTGTACTCCGGGGCCATCGGCGAGGGGTCACGGATCCTGTACAACCGCACGCCCAAGGAGCGCGTCGAGGCGGTCGCCCCCTGGCTGACCATCGACGGCGACGCCTATCCGGCGGTCGTGGACGGCCGGATCCAGTGGATCGTCGACGCGTACACGACGACGAACGGCTACCCGTACTCCTCGCGTACGACCCTCGGCGACACCACGGCTGACTCGCTGACCGCCACCAACGACAACCGCGCGGTGGTGGCCCAGCAGAACCAGGTCAACTACATCCGGAACTCGGTGAAGGCGACCGTCGACGCCTACACCGGCAAGGTCAAGCTCTACCAGTGGGACACCAAGGACCCGGTCCTGAAGACCTGGATGAAGGCCTTCCCGAACACGGTGGAGCCCAAGGGCGACATCTCCAAGGACCTGATGGACCACCTGCGCTACCCGCAGGACCTGTTCAAGGTCCAGCGGGAGCTGCTCACGCGCTACCACGTGAAGGACGCCACGACGTTCCTCAGCGGCAGCGAGGTGTGGCAGGTGCCGGACGACCCGACGAACCGGTCGGGCAGCGCGGTGCCGCCGTACTACCTGAGCATGAAGATGCCCGACCAGAAGGCGCAGGCGTTCTCGCTGACGACGACCCTCACGCCCAACGGCCGGGACAACCTCAGTGCGTTCATGGCGGTCGACGCCGAGGCGGGCACCAGTGACTACGGCAAGATCAGAATCCTGAAACTGCCGACCAACACCACGGTCAACGGACCCAAGCAGGTCCAGAGCCAGTTCAACTCGCAAGAGGACATCGCCGAGTCCATCAGGCTCCTGAGAGGCGGCGACTCCGAAGTCGAGTACGGCAACCTGCTGACGGTGCCGCTCGACGGAGGACTGCTGTACGTGGAGCCGGTCTACGTACGCGGTGGTGGACTGAAATACCCCCTGCTGCGCAAGGTGCTGGTCACCTACGGAGGCCAGACCGCCTTCGAGAACACCCTCGACGAGGCCCTCAACAAGGTCTTCGGAGCGGACGGCCCGACCACCGAGCCACCGGGCGAGGGTGATACGACGAAACCGCCGCCGACGTCCGACAACCCGACGGTCCAGCAGGCCCTGCAGGACGCCCAGAAGGCGTTCGACGAGGGTCAGGAGGCCCTGAAGAAGAACGACTGGGAGGCGTACGGCAAGGCGCAGAAGGACCTCGAGGACGCCCTGCAGCGGGCCGAGGACGCACAGTCCGAGGCGAGCCGGGCCGGCGGTTCCGGGGGCGGCGAGAGCAAGCCCGGCGGCAAGCCGAGCGGCAGTCCGAGTCCGAAGCCGAGCAGCTAGCGCCCTGGCCTGGTCAAATGCCCATCCCGCGCCGTGATACGGTTATGAACACAACGGCGCGGGGTGGAGCAGCTCGGTAGCTCGCTGGGCTCATAACCCAGAGGTCGCAGGTTCAAATCCTGTCCCCGCTACTGAAGTCGCGATGTCCGAGTGACGGAGCGGCACCGAAGGCCCGGATTCCACAAAGGAATCCGGGCCTTCGTGATGTGTGAACGCATGTGCTGGCGCCGCTTGTGGCCGCGCCGTCGGGGGGAGTTGGCCGATCTGTGTTTGACTTGTCTCTCTGTGGGCATGTCGACAAAACGCTGTAGTGACCTCACTGGCTGCGGTATACCAGGTGTACCCAGGTTGCAGGTGGTGCGACGATGGACGTTATGGGGGACAAGGCAACTCTGTTCGAGACAGGGCGTTTTGTGCAGCCTTCCAGCCGGGAGGACACCGAGACCCCGGACGAGACCGGGGAGATCGCCGACGAGGCGGCCGAGGAGCTGCGTCAGCGGCTCGCAGCCGAGGCCGGCGACGTCGAGGCGATGAGTGTCCTCGGGGCCATGCTGTTGCGCCGTGGTGATCTCGACGGTGCCGAGCCTCATCTGCGTGCCGCCACCGCCGCGGGCGACCGGGCGGCCGCCAACAACCTGGGAGTCCTCCTGCACCAGCGGGGGTACGCCGACGAGGCCGCCGGATGGTGGCGGATCGCCGCCGTCGCCGGATCCACGGCGGCCGCGCACGCCCTCGGGCGGCACCACCGCGAGCGCGGCGACGAGCCCGCCGCCGAGTACTGGCTGCGCCAGTCCGCCGAACAGGGCCACACGCTGGGGGCGTACGCGCTCGCCGATCTGCTGGAGCATCGCGGTGACGCCGGGGCCGAGCAGTGGATGCGGGTCGCGGCCGAGCGCGGGCACCGGGAGGCGGCGTACCGGCTGGCGCGGGCGCTGGACCGGAAGGCAGCGGGAGAAACCGACGGAGACGACGGTGTCCAGGCGCCCGAGGAGGCCGAGCAGTGGTACCGCCAGGCCGCCGCGCGGGGCCACCGGCGGGCCGCGCTGCACCTCGGGACGATCCTGGAGAGGCGGGGCGAGCTCAAGGAGGCCGGACGCTGGTACCTGACCTCCGCCAAGGACGGGGAGGCGCGCGCCGCCTGTGCGCTCGGCTTCCTGCTGCGCGACGCGGGCGACACCGAGAACGCCGCCGTGTGGTGGCTGCGGGCCGCCCAGGACGGCGACGGCAACGCGGCGAACGCGCTGGGGGCGCTGCACGCCGAGCGGGGCGAGACCCAGACCGCCGAGCGGTGGTACCGGGCCGCGATGGACGCGGGTGACGTGAACGGCGCGTACAACCTCGGTCTGCTCTGCGCCGAGCAGGGGCGCACTCCGCAGGCCGAGCAGTGGTACCGGCGCGCGGCCTACGCCGGGCACCGGGAGGCGGCGAACGCGCTGGCGATCCTGCTGCTGCGGGGCGGCGACGAGACGGGCGCGGAGCCGTGGTTCTCCAAGGCCGCCGAGGCCGGGAGCGTCGACGCCGCCTTCAACCTGGGCATCCTGCATGCCGGCCGGGGTGAGGAGCAGGCCGCGTTGCGCTGGTACGAGCGTGCCGCCGCCGCCGGCCACACCGAGGCGGCGCTCCAGGTCGGCATGGCGAGGCTGCGGGACGGCGACGATCAGGAGGCCGAGCGGCACCTGCGGTGTGCGGCCGGGGGCGGGAGCTCCGAGGCCGCGTACCGGCTGGCGACCGTGCTCGACGCGCGGCGGCCCCCGGAGCCCGCGCACGAGCTGGGGGAGCCGGTCCACCGGCGGAGCGAGTGCGAGGAGTGGTACGAGCGGGCGGCCTCCCAGGGGCACCGGCGGGCACAGGTGCGGGTCGGCATGCTGGCGGCGGCCCGGGGCGACGTCGTCGAGGCGGCTCGGTGGTACCGGGAGGCGGCCGAGGCCGGATCCCGCAACGGCGCGTTCAATCTCGGGCTGCTGCTGGCCAGGGAAGGGAGCGAGCCCGAGGCGGCGGTGTGGTGGACGCGGGCCGCTGACGCCGGGCACGGGCGGGCGGCGTTGCGGCTGGCCCTGGTCTACGCGCGTCGGGGTGAGCTGGCGGAGGGACAGCGCTGGGCTGACCGGGCCGTGTCCCTGGGACCGGCGTCCGTAGCCGAGAGGGCGGAGCGGCTGCGGGATGCGCTGCGGCAGGAGCTGTCCGCGTGAGCCGTTGCCGTCCGGCCCCGGGCGAGGGCCGCCGAGTAATGGATTTGCATCCGCCCTCAGCGGTGACGTAACGTTGCATTCAACGACGCGGGGTGGAGCAGCTCGGTAGCTCGCTGGGCTCATAACCCAGAGGTCGCAGGTTCAAATCCTGTCCCCGCTACTGAAGGCCGAGGGCCGGAATCCGAAAGGGTTCCGGCCCTCGGCGTATGTGACGCCAGTGGGTGTGCGCCCATGCGGGACGGCAGCCCAGAGCCCCGGCACCCATCGGTGCCGGGGCTCTCGTGCGTTTTCGTGCGGGAGGGCTAGGCGGCGGCGCAGTTCGGACAGACGCCGCGGTACGTCACCTCGACGTCCGAGACCGTGAAGCCGAAGCGCTCGGTGTCGGGGAGGTCCGCCAGCGGGTTGCCGGTGGGGTGGACGTCGCGGATCGCGCCGCACTGGGCGCAGACCAGGTGGTGGTGCGGCTGGTGGGCGTTCGGGTCGTACCGCTTGGCGCGCTGGTCCGTGGAGACCTCGAGCACCTCGCCGAGGGTCACCAGTTCGCCCAGCGTGTTGTAGACGGTGGCCCGGGAGATCTCGGGCAGCTTGGCGACGGCCCGGGCATGGACCTCGTCGGCCGTCAGATGGACGTGTTCGCCGTCGAGGACCTCAGCCACGACACGCCGCTGCGCGGTCATCCGCCATCCGCGTCCGCGCAGCCGTTCCAGAAGGTCACTCATAGCCACCAGCCTAACAGCAAAAGAGACCAGGTCCCGAACAGGTGTGAGTTTAGATCCTAACTTGCTTTAGACATTGTCTATTATAGGTTCGAGACAGCGAGACCGCGGGCGTCGTCGGTCCGGTGCTCGTCCAGGACCAGCTCCTGCTGGAGAAGCCGGCTCACTTCAACCGTGAGCGCATCCCGGAGCGCGTGGTGCATGCCCGCGGTGCGGGGGCGTACGGCACCTTCACGGTGACCGCCGACGTCACCCCGTACACGCGTGCCGCGTTCCTCTCCGAGGTCGGCAAGCAGACCGAGGTGTTCCTGCGCTTCTCGACGGTGGCCGGCAACCTGGGCGCGGCGGACGCCGTCCGGGACCCGCGCGGCTTCGCGCTGAAGTTCTACACCGAGGAGGGCGACTACGACCTCGTCGGCAACAACACCCCGGTGTTCTTGATCAAGGACGCCATCAAATTCCCGGACTTCATCCACACCCAGAAGCGCGACCCGTACACGGGGTCGACGGAGGCGGACAACGTCTGGGACTTCTGGAGTCTGTCGCCCGAGTCCACGCACCAGGTGACCTGGCTGTTCGGCCGTGGCATCCCCGCCTCGTACCGGCACATGGACGGTTTCGGCTCGCACACGTTCCAGTGGAACAACGCGGCCGGCGAGGCCTTCTGGGTGAAGTACCACTTCAAGACCGACCAGGGCATCGAGAACCTGACCGCCGAAGCGGCCGCCCGGCTCGCCGGTGAGGACCCCGACTCCCACCAGCGCGACCTGCGCGAGGCCGTCGAGCGCGGCGAGTACCCGACGTGGACCGTCGGCGTGCAGATCATGCCGGTGGCCGAGGCGGCGACCTACCGTTTCAACCGGTTCGACCTGACGAAGGTCTGGCCGCACGCCGACTACCCGATGATCGAGATCGGCAGGCTGGAGCTCAACCGCGACCCGGAGAATGTCTTCGCCGAGGTCGAGCAGTCGATCTTCAGCCCCGCCCACTTCGTGCCGGAATCGGCCCGTCCCCGGACAAGATGCTCCGGGGCCGCCTCTTCGCCTACGGCGACGCCCATCGCTACCGCGTCGGCATCAACGCCGACCATCTGCCGGTGAACCGGCCGCACGCCACCGTGACGCGCACCAACTCCCGCGACGGGTACCTCTACGACGGCCGTCACGCGGGTGCGAAGAACTATGAGCCGAACAGCTTCGGCGGCCCGCTCCAGGCCGATCGTCCCCTGTGGTGCGCCACGGCCGTGAGCGGGGCGACGGGCAACCACCGGGCTCCTGTGCATGCCGAGGACGACGACTTCGTGCAGGCGGGCAACCTCTACCGTCTGATGGGCGAGGACGAGAAGGAGCGCCTGATCACCAACCTGGCGGGCTTCATCGCCAAGGTCTCGCGCGACGACATCGCCGAGCGGGCGATCGACAACTTCCGCCGGGCCGACGGAGATTACGGCAAGCGGCTGGAGGTCGCGGTCCGGACCCTGCGCGGCTGAACTCCGGCGCCGGACCGCTTGCGGTGGCGGACGGGCCGGGTCCCATGAGGGGCCCGGCCCGTCCGCGTCGTCATGCCGGGACCCGCTGTCGTGCCGGTGCCCAGCAGCGGATGATGTCGCGGACCGAGACGATGCCGGCGGGTTCGCCGCCGTCCAGCACGATGAGGTGCCGGAAGCCGCCGTGTGCCATGGCGGCCGCCGCCTCCTCCAGGGTCCAGGCCGGGGCGGCGAACACGACGTTGTTGGTGGTGTGGGCGTGGGCGCGTTCCGTGTCAGGGTCCTGGCCCAGGCCCACGGAGTTGAGGATGTCGCGTTCGGTGAGGATGCCGATGCCGCCGGCGTCGGGGTCGTGGACCACCGCCGCACCGACCTTGCGCGCGGACATCAGCGATGCGGCCTGGCGCAGGGTGTGGGTCGGGCCGATCGTGAGGACGACGGTGCTCATGGCGTCACGGACGAGCATGGATGGAGCCACCTCCTGGGATTCTCCCCACCGTTCGTTCAGAGTTTCACAAATTCACAAGTGGGGGGACTCTCAGGGTGGCAGGCAAAGGGAGGGTCAACAAGGGGGCGCTCGGTAACAACGGGGGGCTCGGTAGCGCTGGTTGATCGGCCGCTTCAGCGAGCTGTGGCGTTGCTCGGCAACCGCCGGAGAGCTGGACTGTTGGCGTCCTTCGCCGTTGTTGTTGGTCGTTATATGCCGTCGTGGGACGACCCAGAGACGGCCCGGGGGATCCGCGGGCGGGTGTGAGCAACCGAAGATCAATGCGGCACAACACTGCAGACCGTTACCGCAGCGGCAGGCAGTCGGCAGCGAACGGTCCTCGTCCTGGCCGCCCTGCCAGTGAGTTTGGGAGCGGACTCCTCGGCGCCGCTCGATCTTGTCACCCTCATTGCAAAGCCTTCACGCGTGGCGGACGCATGCCCGGATGTCCCTCGATCGCTACGCAGCAGGAACCGCAACCTGCGGAAGAGGCGTCATCATGGCGACCAGGCTCCGCCTGTCATCCCCGCACCGACACCGCGACGGCCAGCGGGATGCCCTGGGCCTCGGACAGCACATGCAGCTTGCTGCCCTTCTTGCCGCGATCGACCGGGTTCGGCCCGGTCAGCGTGCCCCCCTTTTGGCCCGGACCGAGGCGGCATCGACGATCGCCGAGGCCCAGTCCAGCTCGCCCCGCGCACCGAGTTGTTCGTCCAGGACCGCCCGGTGGAGCCGACGCCACAGTCCCGCCCGGGTCCACCCGGTGAACCGGCGATGCGCGGTCGCGGGCGAGACGCCGAACGTCTCCGGCAGATACCGCCAGGCGCACCCGCTGGTCAGCGGAGCGGTCCCGCCGCCCTGCGGACGGGAGTTGAACGACGGCAGCAACGGTGCGACCAGCTCCTGCTTCGGCCGTACTCTCGCCTTACAGCAAAGCATTCTTTCGTTCCGGCCGACGGTGGCGTATCACTTCACGGGCACTTTCATTCTGAACAGTTTCTCTGCATTTCGGAATGCAATCTTTTCCTTGTCTTCGCGTGGCAAATCGACTCCGCGGAACCAGTCGGTCTGCTCCTTTATGTCCGCGAACGGGTAGTCGGTTGCGAACATCACTCGATCCACGCTTATGTACTTCAGCAGGAGATCGAGCAGTTCGGTTTGGGGGAATGCGCTGGTTGTGACCCAGAAGTTGTCCTGGAAGTATTGCCCGATGGGCTTCTCGAGCGAGTCTTTGGTCGGCTCGCCCATGTCATTGACGATCCGCTCATAGTAGAAGGGAAGACCTTCGCCCATGTGGCCGATGATGATTTTCAGTTTGGGGAATCTGTCGAAAACTCCGTACGCGATCATCCGAATGCATTGGGTCAGCACCTCCTGGTGCCAGCCATATCCAGACCCACTGAAAATGTAGTCCTGGTACTCTTCGGTGTATTTAGACCGTGTGGTGCTGTAGTAGATCTTGAAGACCTCGTCAGCTGGATAGCCCGGATGCAGGTAGATCGGCACATCGAGAGCAACGGCACGTGCCAGCACAGGCTCGAAATCGGGATGATCGAGATACTTCTTCGCGATGTGTCCGTTGGTCAGGGCGCCCAAGAAGCCATCTTCCCGAACCGAGCGTTCCAGTTCGTCCGCCGCCGCCTCCGGGCTCTGCAAGGGCAAGGTGGCGAAAGCCTTGAAGCGGTCCGGATATTTGGCGATTGGCCCGTCTGCAAGTTGCCGGTTAAGACGATAGGCAAGGTCGATGCCCCTCTGCCCAGGGACATTTTGTACGGAGGGTGTATGAGCAGAGAGGATTTGAACGTTGAGTCCCCCCGCATCCATATCGCCGATGCGGCGTTGGCCTAGATCCGAAAGACCAATTTCCTCAAGGAACGCTATATGATCCTGATTGATGGAGTTCAACTTCAACAACGTGGGAGTCGAAAAGGTCTCCTCCGTGCCGATGAAGGGCAGGTCTTGGTCCCGCCGTGAAATGTCCGAAGTCTTGTCCGAAGTCTCGTTCTCGCTCGCTTCCGAGAGAATGGCGTGCGTGGACAAGCCGGCACCAATGCCAAGTGCCGTGCTGGCGGTGAGAAAGCCGCGGCGTCCCATGGGCTTCATGTCAGTCCCTCTCTTCAGGCGTTTGTGTGGTGAGGTATCCGCTCGCGCACCGCGGCAGCGCTCAGGTCGAGGAAACGCCCGCCGGTGCGCAGCGGCTGTGGTGGGGCTGACGACCGCCCGCGCGTAGGGGCCGGGCTGCGCTTTCCCCGATGGTGCTGCGTCGACTGCCATCACTAGCCTTCTACATACGGGTTGCATCGCTTATCCGCATGCCTAGTTCCTACCGAGCGAACCTGAGACGAACGTTAAAGAGCCGCTCACGCGCTCTGCTAAATGATCAGTTGTGGGAGCTTCTCGAGCCGTTGCTTCCGCCGTGGCCCGATGAAGGCGCCCGGTCCGCGGCCGGTGCCGGATCGGCAGTGCCTGCAGGGCATCTTGTACGTGCTGCATACCGGGATCGGCTGGGAAGACATTCCGCAGGAACTCGGCTTCAGGTCAGGCATGACGTGCTGGCGGCGGAGCAAGCGGTGAATCAACGCCGGGGTGTTCGACGATCTGCATCAGATCCTGCTTGCCCAGCTGAACGCGGCAAACGAGATCGACTGGTCCCGGGCGGTGATCGACGGCAGCCACATCGACACGAAAAAGGGGGTCCCGGACCTTGAGTTCGCCCCCATTTCTAGCCCCCACGTGAGCGGAGTCGAGGACCAGGCGCGAGACGTCGATGAGGCCGGCATCATCGAGTCGGTGCAGCACCGCCTCGTGCGGCCGGCCCCACACCCCGGCCCGCGACCAGATCAGGAACCGGCGGTGCGCGGTCGACTTCGATATCCCGAAACACGGCGGCAGACCCCGCCAGGCACAACCGCTGACTAGCACGTAGATGATCGCCGCGAACAGCGTCTGCCGAGACGGCCCACGGGCCCTGATATCTGAAGGGGGAAGGAACGTGCAGGTCAGGCCGTATTCGATCAGTAGCGCTGGTTGAGGTACCCCAGCAACTCGTCGTGCAGCAGGCCGTTCGACGCGGCCGCGTTGCCGCTGTGGGGGCCCGGGCGGGCGTCGAGGCCGGTGAAGGTGCCGCCGGCCTCCGTGACGACGATGGCCGTGGCGGCCATGTCCCAGAGGGACAGCTCCGGCTCGGCGCACATGTCGACGGCGCCTTCGGCCACCATCATGTACGGCCAGAAGTCGCCGTACGCGCGCGTGCGCCACACCTCGCGCGTCAGGTCCAGGAAGCCGTCCAGACGGCCCTGTTCCTCCCAGCCGCTGAGCGAGGAGTACGCCAGGGACGCGTCGGAGAGCTTCGAGACGCGGGAGACCTGCAGCCGGGAGGCCTTGGTGAGGCTGCGGCCGGAGAACGCGCCATGGCCCTTGGCAGCCCACCAGCGGCGGCCGAGGGCGGGAGCGGAGACGACACCGACGACGGGCTGGAAGCCGCCCTCGCCTGCCTCCATCAGCGAGATGAGCGTGGCCCACACGGGCACGCCGCGCACGTAGTTCTTGGTGCCGTCGATCGGGTCGATCACCCAGCGGCGGGGGCCGGTGCCCTCGACGCCGTACTCCTCGCCGAGGATCGCGTCCCTGGGGCGGGCGCGCCCGAGGTGGCCGCGGATGAGTTCCTCCGCGGCCTTGTCCGCCTCGCTCACCGGGGTCATGTCCGGTTTGGTCTCGACCTTGAGGTCGAGGGCCTTGAAGCGGTCCATCGTCGCGGCGTCGGCGGCGTCGGCGAGGACGTGGGCGAGACGCAGGTCGTCGAGGTAGTCGGGCATGCAACGAACCTATCTGCCGAGGTGGGGATGGGGCTACCGGGGATTTGTGACGGTGAGGGAGGGGTTTGGGCGAGGCCGGGCGCAAGGGGCGGGGTCAGTGATCCGGACTCGGCTCCTCGGCGCCGCCCGGAGCCGGTCCGGGCTTGCTGTGGAGGATGGCGCGTGCCTGCTCCGCGGCTCGGGCGGTGCTTTCGGAGACGAAGTCGAGGAAGCGGGCGGCGTTCTCGAGCCGGGTGGCGGCCAGGGTGCCGTGGCCGAGGACGCCGACGCCCTGCCGGGCGATGTCGACGACCTGGGCGATGGACCGGGCGCTGGCCGTCATCGACTGGTACCAGACGTCGTCGTCGACGACGTAGCGCTCGCGGCGGCCTTCGTCCGTCTCACGGCGGACGAAGCCCTGGCTGTCGAGGAACGCGATGGCCTTGGAGACGGACGCCGGACTGACCTGGAGCCGCCGGGCGAGTTCGGACGCGGTGAGGCTGCCCGAGTCGGTCACGTAGAGGCAGGCCATCACCCGGGACATCATCTTGGGCATGCCCGACCCCATGAGGACGGTGGTGAACGTCTCCTCGTACTCGCGCACGGCCTCTGCGTCGCGCCCGTCGGTCTGCGGGGGTGACATCGGGTCCCGGGGTGCGGCCTGCTTGCGGCGCGTGCGCCGTTCCGTGGCGCGGTGGGCCAGGTCGGCGCGGTAGGCCGTGGGGCCGCCGTTGCGCATGACCTCGCGGGTGACCGTCGAGGTCGGGCGGTCCAGGCTCCGGGCGATCTCCGCGTAGGCGAGGCCGTCGGCCAGGCCCAGCGCGATCTGCTGGCGTTCCTGCTGGGTGAGTCTGCCTCCCGGCATCGGAGCCTCCTTGGTGGTGCGTGATGCCCGCACCTTAGCGTTCACCGACACATCATTGCAACGGAGTGGGTGGTTCTGTTGCGTTCGCCTCCAGGCTCGTTGCAATGATTTCTGGGCTTTGAACTGCAGTTATGGCAATCAAGCGCAACGAAGTCGTTGTCAGTTCTGTGAACGCAACGTAGCTTTTCCATCGTTGGAAACGACGACGCACCGTAAGAATCCAAGGAGAGCACGATGCAGAAGTTCGACACCCCCGCCCCCGTCTCGACCGTCCTCGACATCCCCGCCGGACGCATTCGCTTCATCGCCGCCGACCGGGGCTACACCACCGTCGAGGTCCTGCCCGTGGACGCGTCCAAGAGCCGCGATGTGAAGGCGGCCGAGCAGATCGAGACCACCTACGACGACGGCGTCCTGCGCATCACGGCCCCCGAGGCGAAGAACCGCATCCTCGGCCACTCCGGATCCGTCGAGATCACCGTGCAGCTGCCCGCCGGTTCCCACGTCGAGGCGAAGGCCGCCGCCGCCGAACTCCGCGGCGTAGGACGCCTCGGCGACGTCGTCTTCGAGGCGGCGCAGGGCTCGGTCAAGCTCGACGAGACCCAGAACGCCCGTCTCACCCTCCTCGCCGGCGACCTCACCGTCGGCCGCCTGGGCGGCCCCGCGCAGATCAGCACCCAGAAGGGCGACCTCCGCATCGCCGAGGCCGTCCGCGGCACCGTCGCGCTGCGCACCGAGCAGGGCGACATCTCGGTCGGCGCCGCCCACGGCGTCTCCGCATCCCTGGACGCCGGCACCGGTTACGGCCGCATCCACAACACCCTCAAGAACGCCGACGGCGCCGGCGCAGGCCTGACCATCCACGCGACCACCGGGCAGGGCGACATCACCGCCCGCAGCCTCTGACAGCCCGCAGCTTCTCCGAAGGAGCACCTCT
Organism: Streptomyces sp. NPDC126510; assembly: GCF_040302345.1. NCBI lineage: Bacteria > Bacillati > Actinomycetota > Actinomycetes > Kitasatosporales > Streptomycetaceae > Streptomyces > Streptomyces sp. NPDC126510. Next base: position 47,956 of record NZ_JBEORR010000013.1, read on the forward strand.
CATGACCGACCTGGCCATCGCGGCGAACGGGCTGCGGAAGTCCTACGGCGACAAGACCGTCCTGGACGGCGTCGACCTGGCCGTCCCGGAAGGAACCGTCTTCTCCCTGCTCGGGCCGAACGGCGCCGGCAAGACCACCGCCGTCAAGATCCTCTCCACCCTCATCACCGCCGACGGCGGGCAGGCCCGGGTCGCCGGCCACGACCTCGCCACCGACCCCCAGGCCGTACGCGCCGCGATCGGAGTCACCGGCCAGTTCTCCGCGGTCGACGGCCTGATCACCGGCGAGGAGAACATGCTCCTCATGGCGGACCTGCACCACCTGCCCAGACGTGAGGGACGCCGCGTCGCCGCCGAACTGCTGGAACGCTTCGACCTCACCGCCGCCGCGAAGAAGCCGGCCTCCACCTACTCCGGAGGCATGAAACGCCGCCTCGACATCGCCATGACCCTGGTCGGCGGCCCGAGGATCATCTTCCTCGACGAACCCACCACCGGCCTCGACCCACGCGCCCGCCACAACCTGTGGCAGATCATCCGCGAACTCGTCACCGGAGGCGTCACCGTCTTCCTCACCACCCAGTACCTCGAGGAGGCCGACCAGCTCGCCGACCGCATCGCCGTCCTCAACGAGGGCACCCTCGCCGCCGAAGGCACCCCCGACCAGCTCAAGCGCCTCATCCCCGGCGGACACATCCGGCTCCGCTTCACCGAACCGGCCGCATACCGCAACGCCGCCGCCACCCTCACCGACACCACCCGCGACGACGACTCCCTCGCCCTGCGGCTCCCCAGCGACGGCAGCCAGAGCCACCTGCGCGCCATCCTCGACCGGCTCGACGCAGCCGGCATCGAAGCGGACGAACTCACCGTCCACACCCCCGACCTGGACGACGTCTTCTTCTCCCTGACCGGCGGCACCACCGCCGGCATCCCCGACCAGCCCAAGGAGAACGCCCGATGAGTTCCCTCGGCCTCGCCCTGCGCGACTCCTCCACCATGCTGCGCCGCAACCTGCTGCACGCCCGGCGCTACCCCTCCCTCACCCTCAACCTCCTGCTCACCCCGATCATGCTGCTGCTGCTCTTCGTCTACATCTTCGGCGACACCATGAGCGCCGGCATCGGCGGTGGCGGTCCGGACCGTTCCGCGTACATCGCCTTCGTCGTCCCCGGCCTGCTGCTGATGACCATCGGCAGCACCACCATCGGCACCGCGGTCTCCGTCTCCAACGACATGACCGAGGGCATCATCGCCCGCTTCCGCACCATGGCGATCCACCGTGGATCGGTGCTCATCGGGCACGTCCTCGGCAGCGTGCTGCAGGCGGTCGTCAGCGTGGTGCTCGTCGGCGCCGTCGGTGTGGCGATCGGCTTCCGCTCCACCGACGCCACCGTCCTGGAGTGGCTGGCGGCCTTCGGCCTGCTCGTGCTCTTCGCCACGGCACTCACGTGGATCGCCGTCGGGATGGGATTGGTCAGCCCGAACGCCGAGGCGGCGAGCAACAACGCCATGCCCCTGATCCTGCTGCCGCTGCTGTCCAGCACCTTCGTCCCGCTCGACGCGATGCCGGGCTGGTTCCGGCCGATCGCCGAGTACCAGCCGTTCACCCCGGCCATCGAGACCCTGCGCGGCCTGCTGCTCGGCACCGGGATCGGCCACAACGGATGGCTCGCCCTCGCCTGGTGCCTGGGCCTCGCGGTGCTCGGCTACTTCTGGTCGACCTCGAAGTTCGACGGCGACCCGAGGTAGCCACCGTGGCCACGCGGGCCGTATCCCGCGAACGTCCCACCCCAGGGCGGCGTACACCGACAACCGGTCGGAGTGCGCCGCCCGTTCGTATGCGCGGGCGGAGGACCCCGCACACAGGTCAACGCCCCGCGCTACAAGGCCGAAACGCGCCCCCGTGCACGCCCGCGAACCCTTGACAGTGGTTCCACGCGCGTCAAATCTGGGCGCAGAGCCGCTCGCCCCAAGGGGAGGCGAAGATGCCTGCAGCGCGGGAATCTCTACTGGACGCCGCTTACACGGCCCTGGTGCGCCGGCCGTGGTCCGCCGTACGCATGGTGGACGTGGCCGCGGCGGCCGGAGTGTCCCGGCAGACGCTCTACAACGAGTTCGGCAGCAAGGACGGTCTCGCCCGGGCGCTCGTCCGGAGAGAGGCCGACGGCTATCTCGCGGGGGTTGAACGTGCCCTCTCAGGGCACAGCGATCCGTGCGACCGGCTCACCGCCACCGCCGAGTGGACCGCCTCGGCGGCCCGGGACAACATCCTCGTCCGCGCCATGCTCACCGGGTGCTGGAGCGAGCGACTGCCGGCCCCGGCCCTGACGGCCCTACCCTCCAGCTCCGCCGTACCGGCCCAACGCCGCGCCGACGGACCGCTGCCCTCACCCGGCGACTTCGTCGCGCTCGTCCGCGACCGGGCCGTCACCGCGCTGGCCGGCCCCGCCACGCCCAAGACCGACACCGCTGACCTGGCCCGCTCCTGCGAACTCGCCGTCCGGCTCGCCCTGTCGTGTGTGGCCGCGCCACCCGGCGAGGGAGGCGTCGCCGGACTGGTCCGCAGCGCCTTCTCCCGGCAGGGCGGCTGACAGGGTGTCAGTGCGCGGACCCCGACAACTGCAGTCCGACCACACCGGCGATGACGAGACTGATGGACACGATCTTCAGCGCGGACACCAGGTCGCCCAGGAAGACCATGCCGTAGATCGCCGTCCCCGCAGCCCCGATGCCGGTCCACACCGCGTACGCGGGACCCACGTCGAGTCTTCTGAGCGCGAGGGTCAGCAGTCCGAAGCTGCCGAGGGCGAAAACGCAGAACGCGACCGTCGGCCACAGCCTGGTGAAGCCGTGCGACAGCTTCAGACACACCGCGAAGCCGGTCTCGAGCAACCCGGCCACGATGACCAGCAGCCACGCCATGAGTCGTCCTCCCGTATCCCACGTTCAGTGACCGCTTCATCAGTCTCAGCGCGCTCGTCAGGCCTTGGCCACGCTTGCATCCGGCTTGGGTGCGATTATGCACTTACCGCCCACACGCCAGGACAAACAACGCGGAGGTCAGTCGCCTTCCTTGCGCTCACGCGTGGCCAGCAGCCGCCGCAGCGAGTACAGCCGCGCCGGACCCGCGTGCCCCTCGGCCACCCACGCGTCCAGCGCGCAGTCCGGCTCGTCGTGGCTGCACGCGCGCGGACAGCCCTCGGTGCCCGGCTCCAGGTCGGGGAAGGCGTGGATGACCCGGGACGGATCGACGTGGTTGAGGCCGAAGGACCGCAGGCCCGGGGTGTCGATCACCCAGCCGTCACCGCCCGACAACGGCAGCGCCAGCGCCGAGGTGGTGGTGTGCCGGCCGCGGCCCGTGACCGCGTTCACATGGCCGGTCGTACGCCGCCGTTCCTCGGGCACCAGCGAGTTCACCAGGGTCGTCTTGCCGACTCCGGAGTGGCCGACGAACGCGGTGATCTTGCCGTCGAGCTGCTCCCGCACCCGGGCGAGGGCGGTGCCGTTCTGCAGCTCCTCGCGGCTGGTGACGACGTAGGGGGTGTCGAGGTGTCCGTACAGCTCCAGCAGCTTGTCGGGCGGGGCGAGGTCCGACTTGGTCAGTACCAGCAGCGGATCCAGGCCACCGGCGTAGGCCGCGACCAGGCAGCGGTCGATCAGGCGGGGGCGGGGCTCCGGGTCGGCGAGAGCGGTGACGATGGCCAACTGGTCGGCATTGGCGACGATCACGCGCTCGAACGGATCGTCGTCGTCCGCGGTTCGCCGCAAAACGGAGGTCCGCTCTTCGATGCGCACGATGCGCGCGAGGGTGTCCTTCTGGCCCGTCAGGTCGCCGACGAGGGCCACGCGGTCGCCGACCACCGCCGCCTTGCGGCCCAGCTCGCGGGCCTTCATCGCCATGACCACGCGGTCCTCGACGAGGCAGGTCAGGCGGCCCCGGTCGACGGTGAGGACGAGACCCTCGGCGGCGTCCTCGTGCTTGGGGCGGATGTTGGTCCGGGGCCGGGTGTTGCGGCGGCCCGGACGGGTGCGGATGTCGTCCTCGTCGGTGTGCTTGCCGTAGCGGCGCATGACGTGATCCCTGTGTCCTACGCCCCGAGCATCCCGGTCCACAGGTCGGGGAAGTCGGGCAGGGTCTTGGCCGTCGTCGCCACGTTCTCGATCTGCACGCCCTCCACCGCGAGGCCGATGATCGCGCCGGCCGTGGCCATGCGGTGGTCGTCGTAGGTGTGGAAGATCCCGCCGTGCAGGCGGCGCGGGCGGATGTGCAGACCGTCGGCGGTCTCCGTGACGTCGCCGCCGAGTTCGTTGATCTCCTTGGTGAGAGCGGCCAGCCGGTCCGTCTCGTGCAACCGCAGATGAGCCACACCGCGCAGGGTGGACGGGGAGTCCGCGAGGGCCGCGACCGCCGCGATGCCCGGCGTCAGCTCACCCACCTCGCCGAGGTCGACGTCGATGCCGTGGATCGAGCCGGAGCCGTTGAACACCAGGCCGTAATCGGTCAGTTCGCAGGAACCGCCCATCTCGGTGAAGATCTCGCGCAGCCGGTCACCCGGCTGCGTGGTGCGGGAGGGCCAGTCCGGGACGACGACCTTGCCGCCGGTCACCAGCGCCGCCGCCAGGAACGGCTGGGCGTTCGACAGGTCCGGCTCGATGACCAGGTCCCGGCCGAGGAGGGCACCCGGCGAGACCCGCCAGACGTTCGGCTCGCCGCCCGACTCGGGCGTGTCCACCTGGGCGCCGACCGCACGCAGCATGTCGACCGTCATGCGGATGTGCGGCATGGAGGGCAGTGTGGCGCCGGTGTGGCGGACCTCCACGCCCTGGTTGAAGCGCGGGCCGGACAGCAGCAGGGCGCTCACGAACTGCGAGGAGGAGGAGGCGTCGATGGCGACCGTGCCGCCGTCCAGGGCGCCGCTGCCGTGCACGGTCAACGGCAGGGCGCCGCGTCCGTCGTCGTCGATCCGGGCGCCGAGCTGACGCAGCGCGTCGATGACGCCGGTCAGGGGACGCTCGTAGGAACGGGGGTCGCCGTCGAAGCGGACGGGGCCGTCGGCGAGCGCGGCCACCGGCGGCAGGAACCGCATCACCGTGCCGGCGTTGCCGACGTCGACCGTGGCCGGGCCGCGCAGCCCCGTGGGGAGCACCCGCCAGGCCTCGCCGGTGCCGTCGGGGCCCACGCCCTCCTCGATCTCGATGCCCATCGCACGCAGCGCGCCGGCCATCAGCAGGGTGTCGCGGGAGCGCAGGGGGCGGCGCAGCCAGCCGGGCTCGGAGGCGAGGGAGGCGAGGACGAGGGCGCGGTTGGTGACCGACTTGGACCCGGGCACGTGGACCGTCGCGTCGACGGCTCCGCTCGCGTGCGGGGCGGGCCAGAGGGCGGTGTCTGCGGTGTTCGGGGCCATGCCTTTACTTTATAAGCAGGCCGTCCTCCGGGTGCGGCGCCGTGGGGCCGGTCGCGCGCGGGTGGAGCCGCACTCCGAGGCGGCCGGGCTCCCCTGCCCGCTGTCACATCTCCAGCAGCCAGCGGCCCCCGCCGATCAGTGAGCACAGCGACACGGCGTGGAACAGGAAGAACCACAGCCCCGCCGGCACGTGCGTCAACCGCGACAGTTGGTCCGCGTCCGAGTCCCCGGCTCCGCCCCGGGCCCGCTTCGCCTGGAGTTCGAAGGCCGGGCGGACTCCGCCGATCAGCAGGAACCACACCACGGCGTACGCGAACGCCGCTTGGACCTGGGGGCCGGCCAGCCACGACACCAGCACGAACAGGCCGCCGGTGACGAGCATGGTCAGGGCGCCGTAGGCGTTGCGGATCATCACGAGCATGGCGAGCAGCAGGGCCGTCGCCAGCCACAGCAGGAGTGTGATGCGGCCGGCGCCGAGCAGGGCCGCGCCGCCGAGGCCCAGCAGGGGCGGGGCGGTGTAACCGGCGGCCGCGGTGAGGATCATGCCGATGCCGTGCGGCTTGCCCCGGCTGACGGTCAGGCCGCTGGTGTCCGAGTGCAGGCGTATGCCGGTGAGGGTGCGGCCGGTGAGCAGGGCCACGAGCCCGTGACCGCCCTCGTGGGCGATGGTGATGGCGTTGCGGGAGATGCGCCACAGGCCGTGCGGGATCACCACGGCGAGCGCGGCGCCCAGGGTCGCGATCACCACCCACAGGTCGGGGTCGGGCTGCGTACCGGAGACCTCGTCCCAGAGGGAGGCGAGCGAGGCGGTTGCGGTGCTGTCCATGTGTGGCGTTGGCTCCCTGTGCTCGGACGGAATCTGGCAGTGTGGCACGTATGTGCGGACGGTATTCAGCGAGTCGTAGGCCAGAGGATCTCGCAGGAATCTTCGAGATCGAGAAGTGGGAGCCCGAGGAGACCCTCGCGCCGGACTACAACGTGGCGCCCACCAAAGAGGTCTACGCCGTCCTGGACCGCCCTCTGAAGGACGCGGACGACCCGCGGCCGGTTCGGCAGCTGCGCACGCTGAAGTGGGGGCTCGTCCCGTCCTGGTCGAAGACCCCCGAGGGCGGCGCCCGGATGATCAACGCCCGGGCGGAGACCGTCCACGAGAAGCCGTCCTACCGCCGCGCCTTCACCTCCCGGCGCTGCATCCTGCCCGCCGACGGCTACTACGAGTGGGTCACCGGCACCCAGGAGCGCGAGCTGGAGGTCGAAGGCAAGAAGAAGCGGCCGCGCAAGCAGCCGTACTTCGTGACCCCGGCGGACGGGTCGGTCTTCGCGATGGCCGGGCTGTACGAGTTCTGGCGTGACAAGACACTCCCCGACGACCACCCGCAGGCCTGGTGGGTGACGTGCTCGGTCATCACCACGGAGGCCGAGCAGAGCCCGCTCGCGGTGTCCCCGGCCGACGGGCCCCGGGCGCTCGCCGAGATCCACCCCCGGATGCCGCTCATGCTGACGCCCGACCGCTGGGACACCTGGCTGGACCCCTCCCGCACGGACGCCGGCGAACTGCGCGAGCTCCTCGCTCCGCCGCCCGCCGGGCTGATGCGCGCCTACCCGGTCGCCACCGCCGTGAGCAACGTCCGCAACAACGGGCCGGAGCTGCTGAAGGAGCTCGAAGGGCCCGAAGAGGGCACACTCTTCTGACGTGACGAACGTGACGAACGTGACTCGTGGGACGAAGGCGGCCGACGTGACAACCGAGACCGTCGAGACCGACGCGGGAACGGCCCGTATCACCTGGCACGAGGCGAAGAAGGCCCGGCTGGTCCTCGCCGTCAGCCATGGGGCGGGCGGCGGCATCGAGGCCCGTGACCTGACGGCCCTGGCCGAGGTCCTGCCCGCCCACGGCGTGACCGTGGCCCGCGTGGAGCAGCCCTGGCGGGTGGCGGGGAAGAAGCTGGCGCCCGCGCCGAAGACGCTGGACACCGGCTGGCGGGGCCTGTGGCCCGCGCTGGCGAGGCCCGGACTGCCGGTGGTCTCCGGCGGGCGCAGTGCCGGGGCCCGGGTGGCCTGCCGTACCGCCGCCGAGCTGGGCGCCCACGCCGTGCTCGCGCTGAGTTTCCCGCTCCACCCGCCGGGCAAGCCGGAGAAGTCCCGGGCCGGGGAGCTGCTGGGGTCCGGTGTGCCGACGCTGGTCGTGCAGGGCGCGAACGACCCGTTCGGGAAGCCGGGGGAGTTCCCCGACGGGGAGTACGAGCTCGTGGAGGTCCCGTACGGGGATCACGGCTTCGCTGTGCCGAAGCGTGCGGATCTCTCGCAGGAAGAGGCCGTGGCGGTCATCACGGACGCGGTCGTGGAGTGGGTCGGGTCACTCGGGTAAAGCTTCGGGAATGCCGGGGCGGCGGTCACTGTTGTGCGGGACGTACGTGCTGGGGACCAGCACCGACGTCGTAGGAGAGGGAGTCCGCCGCATGGGTTCGACCATCTGCCCGACCCGCAGCAGCCGCGCCGACCTGGACTGGACGGTGCTGCACGCGGCCAAGACCGCCCCTGTTCGGGCGGCGGGCGGACCGGATCGTCGTCTATCCTCCGATTCGGGTGAGACCGGTCTCGGTCTCACGAGAACACTCGAGGAGGTGGGTCCGGTCACTGGGACCGACGCAGGGACCGAACACGGCCAGGCGGAGCAGCCCGAGGGCCAGGGCGGCACGGGCGCGGAGACGGCCGCGGAGCGCAGTGCGCGCTTCGAGCGGGACGCGCTCGAGTTCCTCGACCAGATGTACTCGGCCGCGCTGCGCATGACGCGCAACCCGGCCGACGCCGAGGACCTGGTGCAGGAGACGTACGCCAAGGCGTACGCGTCCTTCCACCAGTTCCGCGAGGGCACCAACCTCAAGGCGTGGCTGTACCGGATCCTCACCAACACCTTCATCAACTCCTACCGCAAGAAGCAGCGTGAACCTCAGCGCTCCGCGGCCGAGGAGATCGAGGACTGGCAGCTCGCCCGCGCCGAGTCGCACATGTCGACGGGTCTGCGCTCCGCGGAGTCGCAGGCGCTCGACCACCTGCCCGACTCTGACGTGAAGCAGGCGCTCCAGGCGATCCCCGAGGAGTTCCGCATCGCCGTCTATCTCGCGGACGTCGAGGGGTTTGCCTACAAGGAGATCGCCGACATCATGGGGACACCCATCGGTACGGTCATGTCCCGGCTGCACCGGGGCCGCCGTCAGCTGCGCGGCATGCTGGAGGACTACGCCCGTGACCGCGGGATGGTGCCGGCCGGTGCCGGAGAGTCGAACGAAGCGAAAGGCTCGGGGTCATGAGCTGCGGAGAGCCGCACGAGACGGATTGCAGCGAAATCCTCGATCATCTCTACGAGTTCCTCGACCGTGAGATGCCCGACTCGGACTGCGTGAAGTTCGAGCACCACTTCGAGGAGTGCTCGCCCTGCCTTGAGAAGTACGGGCTCGAGCAGGCTGTGAAGAAGCTCGTCAAGCGCTGCTGCGGGCACGACGACGTGCCGGGCGACCTGCGGGACAAGGTCATGGGGCGGATCGAGCTGATCCGCTCCGGCCAGACCGTCCCCGAGCAGGACGTCACGGCCTCCCCCGCCACGCCGCGGGAGTCCTGACACTCCTGCATCTTTCAACTACCCCACCTCTGCGCGGGTAGTCCCCTCGAACACGTCACTCGAACGTGGTAATCCCCACGTGATCGGCCCGTGGATCCCCCTGCCCGCGTCCTAGGCTCCGCCCCTGACGGACCTGGCCAGGGGAGGGGCTCATGGAAGCGGTACCGGCACGGGCGCGTGTCTACATCGCCTGTGTCGTCCTGGCCGCATTGCTCTGCCTGCTGCCGCAGCCGGGCGCCCACACCACTTGGTGGGCGGTCGTCCTGCTCGCCGGGCTGTACGCCGGATGCGAGCGCGTCGCCCGGTGCCGGTTCGTGGGGATCTCCCACCCGGCCGGGACCTTCTACCCCGTGCTGCTCGCCGGTGCCTTCCTGTTGCCGGCGCCCGCGGCGGCGCTGGTGGCCGTGCCCGGCGCACTGCTCTCGCAGGTCGGTCGGCGGCCCGTGGCGCTGCGACGCCTCTGGCGGGCCGCCCAGCTCGTCCTCGGGGTCTGGGCCGCGGCCGGGACACACCGGCTGCTCGGCGGGCCGGACGCGGTCGCCACGGGCGACGTGCCGTACGCCCTCGGGCCTGCCGGGGCGGCCGTGCTGGCGTTCTGCCTGGTGCTCGCGCTGCTCGACGGCGGGATCCTGGCCGTGGCGGAGCGGGTTCCGGTGCGGCGCGCCTGGCGGGGACTGGTGGCGCGCTCGCTCGCGCCGATCGCCGTGCACGGCCTCGCCGGGCTGATGATGGCCGTCCTGTGGCGCAGTCCCTACGGGCCCGTGGCCGCGCTGCTCGTGCTGCTGCCCATGTGCGTCTCGTGGTGGGCGTTCGCCCAGTATCACCGGGAACACGCCGCCCACCAGGCGACCATCCGGGCGCTGGTGCAGGCCGTCGACATCAAGGACGGGTACACCCGCGGGCACAGCGAGCGGGTCGGGCAGGCCTCCATGATGATCGCGCGCGAGCTGGGCATGGCCGACGAGCGCGTCGAGGTGCTCCGCTTCGCCGGGATCCTGCACGACGTGGGCAAGCTGGGCGTGCCCACCCGGCTGCTCAGGAAGGACGGGCCGCTGACGCCCGAGGAGCGGCGGGTGATCGAGCTGCACCCCGAGTACGGGCACGAGATGGTGCGCGGCATCGGCTTCCTCGGCGAGGCCCGCGCCGCCGTGCTGCACCACCACGAGCGGCTGGACGGCAGCGGCTACCCCTACGGCCTGGTGGGTTGTCAGATCCCCGAGTCGGCGCGGGTCGTGGCGGTCGCGGACGCCTTCGACGCCATGACCTCCACACGCAGCTACAGCAGGGCCCGGCCCGTCGACGTGGCCCTGGCGGAGCTGGAGCGGTGCGCGGGCAGCCAGTTCGACCCGGTGATGGTCGCGGCTCTCGTCGAAGCCGTCGGGCGGACGGGGTGGCACCCCGCGGTGACCGCCGACGACGAGGAGACCCGCCCGACCCGGGTGCCCCTGCCCGGCGCACCCCTGTCCAGCCGTCCGGGGGCACACCGGTGAGCGCGTACCGGCCGCCCTTGCCCGGCGCGCTCCTGTCGAGCCGTCCGGGGGCACACCGGTGAGCGCGTACCGGCCGCCCCCGCTCCTCACTCTCGTCCACGTCTGCGCCGCCCTCCTCGCCGCCGGCTCCCTCGCCGTCACCCTCTACGACGGCCTCGAGGAACGCAGGGTCGCCCTCGCCTTCGGTGTCCTCGTCACCCTCGGTGAGCTCACCCGGCGCAACGGCGCGCGGGTCCGGGAGCCGGCACCGCTCGGAGCCGCCGCGGCCCTGTCCTACGCCCTGCTCGGGGAGGCCGGCGGACGGGCCACCCACCACGGCCCCACCCAGGTCGTCGCCGTGGTGCTCGCCGCCTCGCTGATCGGCAGCGTTCCGCACGTCGCCCGCGGACAGGGGCCCACGCTCGACCACCTGGCACGCCGCGTGCTCACCGTCGGCTTCGTCGCCCTGTGCTTCCAGCCCCCCTACAACCGGGGCATGTTCGACGACTGGGGCGGCCCCGCGTACGCCCTGCTGCTGCTCGCCCTGCTGTCCCTGACCGCGCTGTGCGACGCGGTGCTCGCCGCCGCCGTGGCCCACACCCGCACCGGCTGGCCGTTCGGGCCGGTGCTGCGGGACGAGCTGCGGGCCGTGTGCGGCATCGGGTCCGCCGTCATCGCCACCGGGGCGGTGATGGCGCTGGCGGTCGCCGTCGTGGGGCTGTGGGCGCTGCCCGTCTTCTCCGTGCCGCTGCTGCTCGCCCAGATGTCCTTCCGCCGCTACGCCGCCGTCCGGGCGACCTACCGGCAGACCATCGCCTCCCTCGCCCGGGCCACCGAGGTCGCCGGATACACCCCGTGCGGCCACGCCCGGCGGGTCGCCGCGGTCAGCAAGGCCGTGGGGCGTGACCTGGGGCTGACCGAGCCCGAGCTGGCCGTGCTGGAGTACGCCGCGCTCATGCACGACATCGGCCAGCTGAGCCTCGTCGACCCCGTGCCGGCGGGCGCCACCGCCGCCCTGCCGGCCGCCGAGCAGCGGCGGATCGCCCTGCTCGGCGGGGCCGTCGTACGGCAGACGGGCGTCGACGAGGCGGTGGCCGTGGTCGTGGAGCGGCAGGCCGATCCCTACGCCGAGCAGCCGGTCGCCGCGCGAATCGTCCGGGCCGTGAACGCGTACGAGGAGAAGTCCCGGGAAGGAGGGCCGGGCGGGCCGCTGAAGGCGCTGGAGGAACTGCGGCTCGCCACCGCCGGGACGTACGCCCCGGAGGTGGTGGAATCACTGGCCCGGGTACTGGCAAGGAACAGTCTGACCCTGCCCGTGGCTGGGTAACCCATGGGTAATGAGCGCCCTCGAGGCCGTACGTGGTTGGATGCGAGGAGAAGGTGTCCGGGGGCTCGAAACACAGCTACGGCCAGCCCACCGCACGGAACTGGCAGGCGGGAATCGTGAGGATCTTCGGCAAGGGACGGCACCGGCCCTCCGCCTCCTGGCGGCAGGCCACGGACCGGGCGTTCACCCTCATCGGCGACGGCCGGTACGAGGACGCAGGCGCACTCTTGACACGTGCCGCCGATCTGGAGCCCTGGCTTTCCGAGTCCTGGTTCAATCTCGCGCTGCTGCACAAATTCCGGCACGACTGGGAGCAGGCGCGGGCGGCCGGCCTCAGGGCCGTGGCCCTGCTCGACCGGGACACCGGCGCGCCCGACTGGTGGAACGTCGGCATCGCCGCGACCGCGCTGCAGGACTGGCCGCTGGCCCGGCGCGCCTGGCAGGCCTACGGGCTGCGGGTGCCGGGGGCGGCCAACGACTCCGGTGAGCCCCTCGGCATGGACCTCGGCAGCGCGGCCGTACGACTGTCCCCGGAGGGGGAGGCCGAGGTGGTGTGGGGGCGGCGGCTGGATCCCGCGCGGATCGAGGTGCTGTCCATTCCGCTGCCGTCGTCGGGGCGGCGCTGGGGCGAGGTCGTCCTGCACGACGGTGTGCCGCACGGCGAGCGGACGACCGTCGCCGGGCACGCGTACCCGGTGTTCGACGAGATCGAGCTGTGGGCGCCCTCGCCGGTGCCGACCTGGGTGGTACTGCTGGAGGCGGCGACCGAGTCGGACCGGGACGCGCTGGAGCAGCTCGCGGCGGACGCCGGGTTCGCCGCGGAGGACTGGTCCTCCTCGGTGCGGCTGCTGTGCCGGATGTGTTCCGAGTCCCGTATGCCGTCGGACGAGGGTGACGGGGAGCACCTCGACCCGCACGATCACAGTGAGCCGGGGCATCCCGGGCCGTTGGGCCATCGCACGGACGGGCAGCTGTGGGTGCCGGAGCGGGAGTGTGGGCTGGCTGCGCCGGCTTCGCTGGTTCGGGGGTTGTTGGACGGGTGGGTGGCCGACAGTCCGGATTCCCGGGATTGGCGGGATTTGGAAGAGGTCTGCTAGCGCCGTCGTCGGCTGCGGGTGCGCCGTGGCTGGTCGCGCAGTTCCCCGCGCCCCTGACGGGGCGCCTTCCCCGTACCCTGTATCTGCATCCCGGCTTGGATTTGTTCAGGAAGGCGTACGTAACGTCATGGCTCAGCAGGACACCGATCAGCAGCGTGCGGGCGTGCTCCCCGTCGATGACGAGGGGTACGTGATCGACACGGAGGACTGCGAGGAGCGCGAGGCGGCCTGGCGGGAGCGCGGTACCTCGCGGCCGATCACGGTGGTCGGGAACCCGGTGCTGCACAAGGAGTGCAAGGACGTCACCGACTTCGGCGAGGAGTTCCAGCAGCTCGTCGCGGACATGTTCGCCAGCCAGCGCACCGCCGAGGGCGTGGGCCTCGCCGCCAACCAGATCGGCGTCGACGCGAAGGTCTTCGTCTACGACTGCCCCGACGACGAGGGCGTCCGGCACACCGGTGTCGTCTGCAATCCCAAGCTGGTCGAACTGCCCGCCGAGAAGCGCCGCCTGGACGACAGCAACGAGGGCTGTCTGTCGGTGCCCACCGCGTACGCCCCGCTCGCCCGGCCCGACTACGCCGAGGTGACCGGACAGGACGAGAAGGGCAACCCGATCCGGGTGCGCGGCACCGGATACTTCGCTCGGTGTTTGCAGCACGAGACGGACCACCTGTACGGCTACCTGTACATCGACCGGCTCTCGAAGCGCGAGCGCAAGGACGCCCTGCGTCAGATGGCCGAGAACGAGCCTCGCTACCCCGTGGTGGCCAACGACTGAGACCTCGGCCTCACCAGCCGCACGGCGCCTGTTCGGGTTTCGCACCCGAACAGGCGCCGTTCCTCTGTGCCGTTCGCCTGTCCGTCGCACGTTCGACCCCTGCTGCTCTCCCGGTGATCCGCGGGAAGTCACACAACGGGAGATTCCCGGCGCTGCGGGGTGGTGAATGAAGCAAATACGTTCCCAGAACGGTCAGTTGTAGTGCTGAATGGGATGAGCGGGGTATGCAACGGCGCACGCCCGGCACGAAGGGAGGGGCGCCCGCGCCAACTGGCGGCTGAGAGGGGTTAGTTCGTGCATGCTTTGTCACAGGGCACCACATCGACACCGGTCACGATCGCAGTTCCACCGTCGCTCTCTCTCCCGGTGATCGAGGCGGAGTTTCCCCGGCAACTCCACCCGTATTGGCCGAAGTGCCAGGAGAAGACCCGGGCCTGGCTGCTCGAAAAGCGACTCATGCCGGCGGACAAGGTGGAGGAATATGCCGACGGCCTTTGCTACACCGACCTCATGGCCGGGTACTACATCGGCTCGCAGGACGAGGTCATGCAGGCGATCGCCGATTACAGCGCGTGGTTCTTCGTCTGGGACGACCGTCACGACCGCGACATCGTGCACGGCCGTCCCGCCGCCTGGCGGCTGCTGCGGGACCGGCTGCACTCGGCCCTCGACTCCCCCGGGGAGCACCTGCACCATGAGGACCCACTGGTCGCCGGGTTCGCGGACAGTGTGCTGCGGCTGTACGCGTTCCTGCCCCAGGCATGGAACCTCCGGTTCGCCCGGCACTTCCACGCTGTGATCGACGCGTACGACCGGGAGTTCCACAATCGCACGCAGGGAATCGTCCCGACGGTCGAGGAGTACCTCCGGCTGCGCCGGCTCACCTTCGCGCACTGGATATGGACGGACCTGCTGGAGACGGCTGCCGGCTGTGAACTCCCCGACGGCGTACGGAAACACCCGGCGTTTCGGAAGGCGGCACTGCTGAGTCAGGAATTCGCCGCCTGGTACAACGATCTGTGCTCCCTCCCGAAAGAGATAGCGGGTGACGAGGTGCACAATCTCGGAATCAGTCTCATCACTCATGAGGGGCTGACTCTGGAACAGGCGGTCGTAGAAGTCCGGCGCCGTGTCGAGAAAAGCATCACCGATTTCCTCGATGCCGAGCAGGAGGCTTTACGGTTCGCCGACGACCTCGCCGACGGCACCGTGCGGGGAAAGGAACTGGGCGCCGCCGTGCGGGCCTGTCTGAGCAATATGCGGAACTGGTTCAGTTCCGTCTACTGGTTCCACCACGAGTCCGGCCGGTACATGGTCGACAGCTGGGACGACCGGTCCACGCCCCCGTACGTCAACAACGAAACGGCAGGTGAGAAATGACCGTCGAGTCTGTGAAGCCCGAAACCCCGCCGGCCGTGGAGCTGCGGGAACCGCCCCGGGCGGGCGGTGGTGTCCCGGTCCTCGGGCACGGCTGGAAGCTGGCACGCGATCCCTTGGCGTTCATGTCCCGGCTGCGCGACGACGGCGACGTCGTACGGCTGAAGCTCGGGCCGAAGACGGTGTACGCGGTCACCACCCCGGACCTGACCGGCGCCCTGGCGCTGAGCAACGACTTCATCATCGCCGGGCCGCTGTGGGAGTCCCTGGAGGGCCTGCTCGGCAAGGAGGGCGTGGCCACGGCGAACGGCCCGCGGCACCGGCGTCAGCGGCGCACCATCCAGCCCGCCTTCCGGCTCGACGCCATACCCGCCTACGGCCCGATCATGGAGGAGGAGGCCCACGCGCTCACCGAGCGCTGGAAGCCCGGCGAGACGATCGACTGCACCTCCGAGTCCTTCCGGGTGGCCGTGCGCGTCGCGGCCCGCTGTCTGCTGCGCGGCGAGTACATGGACGAGCGGGCCGAGCGGCTGTGCGTCGCCCTCGCCACCGTCTTCCGGGGGATGTACCGGCGGATGGTGGTCCCGCTCGGGCCGCTCTACAACCTGCCGCTCCCGGCCAACCGCGAATTCAACCGGGCATTGGCCGATTTGCATCTCCTGGTCGACGAGATCGTCGCCGAGCGCCGGGCATCCGGTCAAAAGCCGGACGATTTGCTGACGGCATTGCTGGAGGCGAAGGACGACAATGGCGAGCCGATCGGGGAACAGGAGATCCATGATCAGGTCGTCGCGATCCTCACCCCCGGCAGCGAAACCATCGCCTCCACGATCATGTGGCTGTTGCATATGCTCGCGGAGCACCCCGAACACGCCGACCGGGTGCGCGACGAAGTGCGAGCCGTCACCGGTGGGAGTCCGGTGGCATTCGCAGACGTCCGAGGACTCAAGCACACCAACAATGTCGTGGTCGAGTGCATACGTTTGAGGCCCGCCGTGTGGATTCTGACGCGCCGGGCGGTGCGGGACACGGAACTCGGTGGATACCGTATTCCGTCCGGGGCGGACATCATCTACAGCCCCTTCGCGATCCAGCGCGACCCGAGGTCGTACGAGCGAAACCTGGAGTTCGACCCGGACCGCTGGCTTCCGGACCGGGTCAAGGACATCCCGAAGCACGCCATGAGCCCCTTCAGCGTGGGCAACCGCAAGTGCCCGAGCGACCACTTCTCGATGGCCATGCTGACGCTGATCACGGCGGCGCTGGCCACCAGGTACCGCTTCGAGCAGGTGGCGGGGTCGAAGGACGACGCTCGGGTGGGGATCACGCTCCGGCCGCACGACCTGCTGGTGCGGCCGGTCGCGCGGTGACCGAAGCCGTGCTTCAGGCCGCTTCGGGGCCTCTGAACGTGCGCCGGTAGGCGTTCGGGGTGGTCCCGATCGCCCGGACGAAGTGGTGGCGCAGTGTGGCCGCGTTGCCGAACCCCGTTCGGCCGGCGATCGCGTCCATGGTCTCGTCCGTCGCCTCCAGCAGCCGCTGGGCCAGCAGCACGCGCTGGCGCAGGATCCAGCGGTAGGGAGTCGTGCCCGTCTCCTGCTGGAAGCGGCGGGCGAAGGTCCGCGGGGACATGTGGGCGTGG
This sequence comes from Streptomyces sp. NPDC126510, assembly GCF_040302345.1. Lineage (NCBI taxonomy): Bacteria > Bacillati > Actinomycetota > Actinomycetes > Kitasatosporales > Streptomycetaceae > Streptomyces > Streptomyces sp. NPDC126510. The sequence continues at coordinate 64,670 of NZ_JBEORR010000013.1, forward strand.
GCGGCCAGCTGCTCGACGGTGACCTCCTCGTCCAGGTGCCGCTCCATCCACGCCAGCACCTCGCCGATCGTGTCGGCCTCGGGGAGCGGCAGCGGGCGCTCGATGTACTGGGCCTGGCCGCCGTCGCGGTGCGGCGGCACCACCATGCGCCGGGCGATCTTGTTGGCGACCTCGGTGCCCTGCTCCTTGCGCACCAGGTGGAGACAGGCGTCGATCCCGGCGGCCGTGCCCGCGGAGGTGATCACGGGGTCCTCGTCGACGTAGAGCACGTCCTGCTCGACGACCACCTGCGGGTACTGCCGGGCGAGTTCCTGGGCGTGCTTCCAGTGCGTGGCGCAGCGGCGGCCGTCCAGGAGCCCGGCCGCGGCCAGCACGAAGACGCCGGAGCAGACGCTCAGCACCCGGGCGCCGCGGTCGACCGCGCGGCGCAGGGCGTCCAGCAGTTCCGGCGGGAAGTCCCGGTGCGCGTAGCTCTGCCCGGCCGGCACGGCGATCAGGTCGGCCGTCTCCAGCCGCTCCAGGCCGTGCTCGGCCTGGAGCGAGAAGCCCGAGTTCATCCGCAGCACCGGGCCCTCGGCGGAGGCGACCGCGAAGTCGTACACCGGCAGGCCTTCGTCGCTGCGGTCGGTGCCGAAGACCTCGCACACCACACCGAGTTCGAAGGGGTTCACGCCGTCGAGGAGGGCGACGGCCACGTTCTGCAGCATGGGTCCAGTGTGCCTCGCCGTTGGCAGTAATTCGAGGGTCTACGGCAGTACTGCCACTGACGGTAAGGAGTAATCGGCGCGACAGTGGTGTCCATGAACACGAACCAGATCGAAGCACTGATCGGACTGTCCGCCACCTTCGGGATCCTGGTCCTCCTGATCCTCCCGTCCGTGTTCGGCCTGGTGCGCGAGAGGCGCATCGACCGTCAGATCCGGGAGGCCCAGGAGGCCCGCGAAGAGGTGCCGGCTCAGAAGTCCTCGTCCAGGTCGACGGTGCCCTCCACCGCCACCTGGTACGCCGAGGGCCGCCGCTCGAAGAAGTTGGTCAGCTCCTGAACCCCCTGGAGCTCCATGAAGGAGAAGGGGTTCTCGGAGCCGTACACCGGCGCGAAGCCGAGGCGGGTCAGCCGCTGGTCCGCCACGCACTCCAGGTACTGGCGCATCGACTCGGTGTTCATGCCCGGGAGACCGTCACCGCACAGGTCGCGCGCGAACTGCAGCTCGGCCTCGACGGCCTCCCGGAGCATGTCCGTCACCTCCTGCCGGAGCCCGTCGTCGAAGAGCTCCGGCTCCTCCTTGCGGACGGTGTCGACCACGTCGAAGGCGAAGGACATGTGCATCGTCTCGTCGCGGAACACCCAGTTGGTGCCGGTGGCCAGGCCGTGCAGCAGGCCCCGGCTGCGGAACCAGTAGACGTACGCGAAGGCGCCGTAGAAGAACAGGCCCTCGATGCACGCGGCGAAGCAGATCAGGTTGAGCAGGAACCGGCGGCGGTCGGCCTGGGTCTCCAGCCGGTCCAGCTTGTCCACCGAGTCCATCCACTTGAAGCAGAACGAGGCCTTCTCGCGGATGGACGGGATGTTCTCCACGGCCGCGAAGGCCGCCGCGCGGTCCTCCGGGTCGGGCAGGTAGGTGTCCAGCAGCGTCAGATAGAACTGGACGTGCACGGCCTCCTCGAAGAGCTGACGGCTCAGGTACAGCCGGGCCTCGGGGGAGTTGATGTGCTTGTACAGCGTCAGCACCAGGTTGTTCGCGACGATCGAGTCACCCGTCGCGAAGAAGGCGACCAGCCGGCCGATCAGGTGCTGCTCCGCCGGTGACAGCTTGGCGAGGTCGGCGACGTCCGAGTGGAGGTCGACCTCCTCCACGGTCCAGGTGTTCTTGATGGCGTCCCGGTAGCGCTCGTAGAAGTCCGGGTAGCGCATGGGGCGCAGGGTGAGCTCGAAGCCGGGGTCGAGAAGGTTCTGGGTGCTCATTACTGGCAGGCCTCGCAGGACTCGGGGTTTTCCAGGGAGCAGGCGACCGCTTCGGGATCGGGGGTGGCCTGCACGGGGACGGTGGCCTTCGCGGCGCGGGCGATGCGGGTCGCCGGGCGCGAGCGCAGGTAGTACGTCGTCTTCAGCCCGGACTTCCAGGCGTAGGCGTACATCGAGGAGAGCTTGCCGATGGTCGGCGTCTCCAGGAAGAGGTTCAGGGACTGGGACTGGTCCAGGTACGGGGTCCTGGCCGCCGCCATGTCGATCAGGCCGCGCTGCGGGATCTCCCACGCCGTGCGGTAGAGGGCGCGGACGTCCTCGGGGATCCAGGCGAAGTCCTGCACCGAGCCGTTGGCCTCGCGCAGGGCCTCACGGCTGCGGGCGTCCCACACACCGAGCCGCTTCAGTTCGTCCACCAGGTAGGAGTTGACCTGGAGGAACTCGCCCGACAGCGTCTCGCGCTTGAACAGGTTGGACACCTGAGGCTCGATGCACTCGTACACGCCCGCGATCGACGCGATCGTCGCCGTGGGGGCGATGGCCAGCAGCAGCGAGTTGCGCAGACCGGTCGACGCCACGCGCTCGCGCAGGGCCGCCCAGCGCTCCGGCCAGGCCGGCTCGGTGGCGTAGTGGTCGGGGTGCAGCACGCCCCGGGCGGTGCGGGTCTTCTCCCAGGCCGGCAACGGGCCGCTCCGCTCGGCGAGGTCGGCGGAGGCCTCGTACGCGGCGAGCATGATGCGCTCGGCGATGCGGGTGGACAGGGCCTTGGCCTCGGGCGAGTCGAAGGGCAGGCGCAGCTGGAAGAAGACGTCCTGCAGGCCCATCGCGCCGAGGCCGACCGGGCGCCAGCGGGCGTTGGAGCGGCCCGCCTGCTCGGTCGGGTAGAAGTTGATGTCCACGACCCGGTCGAGGAACGTGACGGCCGTGCGGACGGTCTCGTCCAGCCGCTCCCAGTCGATGTCCCCGCCGGTCACGAACGCGCCGAGGGTGACCGAGCCGAGGTTGCAGACCGCCGTCTCCCCGTCGCTGGTGACCTCCAGGATCTCCGTGCACAGGTTGGAGGAGTGCACGACGTGGCCCGGCTCGGCCGTCTGGTTGGCGGTGCGGTTGGCGGCGTCCTTGAATGTCATCCAGCCGTTGCCGGTCTGCGCCAGGGTGCGCATCATGCGGCCGTACAGCTCGCGCGCGGGCAGGGTCTTCTTCGCCAGGCCCTTCGCCTCGGCCGCCCGGTACGCGGTGTCGAACTCCTCGCCCCACAGGTCGACCAGCTCGGGCACGTCCGAGGGGGAGAACAGCGACCAGCCGGCGTCTGCGTTCACGCGCCGCATGAATTCGTCCGGCACCCAGTGCGCGAGGTTCAGGTTGTGCGTACGGCGGGCGTCCTCGCCGGTGTTGTCGCGCAGCTCCAGGAACTCCTCGATGTCGGAGTGCCAGGTCTCCAGGTAGACCGCTGCCGCGCCCTTGCGGCGGCCGCCCTGGTTCACGGCGGCGACCGAGGCGTCCAGGGTCTTCAGGAACGGGACGATGCCGTTGGAGTGGCCGTTGGTGCCGCGGATCAGCGAACCGCGGGCGCGAATGCGGGAGTACGCGAGTCCGATGCCGCCGGCGTGCTTCGACAGCCGGGCCACCTGGTGGTACCGGTCGTAGATGGAGTCCAGCTCGTCCTTGGGGGAGTCGAGGAGGTAGCAGGACGACATCTGGGGGTGCCGGGTGCCGGAGTTGAACAGCGTGGGGGAGGAGGGGAGGTAGTCGAGGCGGCTCATGAGCCCGTAGAGCGCCGCGACCTCGTCCAGTGCGCGCGTGGTGTCGTCCTCGGCGAGGCCGCTCGCCACCCGCAGCATGAAGTGCTGGGGAGTCTCGACGACCTTGCGGGTGTGCGGGTGGCGCAGCAGGTAGCGGCTGTGCAGCGTGCGCAGGCCGAAGTATCCGAAGCGGTCGTCGGCCGCCCGGTCGATCAGCGCGTCGAGGCGGGTGGCGTGCACGCGCACGAATTCGGCGGTCCGGTCGGCGATGAGGCCCTCGCGGTGGCCGACCGCGACGGACTCGGTGAAGGACGTGACGCCCTGCGAGGCGGCCTCTTCGCGGATGCCGATCGTCAGCAGCCGGGCGGCCAGCCGGGAGTAGGCGGGGTCCTCGGAGATCAGACCGGCCGCGGCCTCCGTCGCCAGCTCCCGCAACTCCCGCTCGTCCGCCCGCGCGGACCGGCCCCGCAACGCGGCGGCTGCGACCCTGCCGGGATCGGCGTCGGGGAGGTCGGCGGTCAGCTCGGTCAGGGTCCGCAGCAGCGCGGCACCGGGGGCGTCGTGCTCTTCTTCGGCGGCTGAGACCGGTTCGGCTGGCGCGATGGTCACGTGGGGCTCTCCCTCGCTCGGCACGGGGGCCTCGTCGAGGGCAGGGGGCAGCACACGAGCGCACGCGGCGTCGCGTCCACCGGCCCATTCCACGAGGCCCGGACGTCTGGGCGCACCGGCCGGGTGGCCGGGCGCGCTGTCGGCAGGTCCTCGGACTGACTCCTGTGCGGGCCGGTTCCGGAAACAGAGCGGTTCCGGGAACAGACATGTACAAGTACACCGTTGCGGGACAGTTCCGGATTCGCACCGGATTCCCCTGCGGCGACAGCGAGCATGAGCATACATCTTGTGCCGGGTTCGGGCGGCACCCCCAGATGTTGTGTCGCGGTGGTTTCAGAGCGTCAACTGATAGGTGAGGAGAGTGATCTCTGTCAGCTCCGGCACCGGGTTCCAGTCACGCTCCGGTGTGCGGGTGAAGCCCAGCCGCTCGTAGATGCGGTGGGCCGCGTGCATGGTGCGCTGGGTCGACAGCACGACGCTCCGGCAGCCCGGGGTGGCCCGCGCCCGGTCGAGACAGGAGCGGACGAGGGCCTCGCCGACACCCCGGCCGCGCGCCGCGTGGGAGACGGCGAGCATGCGGATCTCGGCCTCTCCCGGGCCGGCTATGTCGGCCATGGGGCCGCCGGACGGGACGAAGGTGACGCCGCCGAGCACGCGGCCGTCCCTGAGTGCGGCCAGGACCTCCGCGGAGGTCGCCCTTCCGGCGACGTCCCGCAGCACGTGCTGGTACGGGTCGCTGTCACCGAAGTCGAGGAGGTTGTCCTGGAGGTAGGCCTGGACGGTGATGGCGCCGAGTTCGTCGTATTCGGTGGGTTCCACGGGGCGGATCAGGAGGTCCATGGCGTGAGTGTGCACGACAGCGGGCCGCCGAGGGTGCTTGCCCCTCGGCGGCCCGCTGCCGGTTGTGTGTGGTTGCTCGCGCCCACGCGGCGGAGCCGCAGACTGATACGGTCCCGCGCCCCTGAAGGCCCTTAGTGCGAGGTACCTGCTGTCGCAGGCGGGAGCTCCACCTGGACGCCGGGGTCGCCCGCGTCCGCCGTGTAGTCCTCCGGCTTGGTCTCGTCGACGCCGTCGGGGGCCTTCAGGGCCCTCAGGACGAAGGTCAGGACCACCGTCACCACCACGTTCAGGACGAACGCCGTGAGGCCGATGTAGCCGATCTCCCCGATGCCCGGGATCTCCTTCGCGGAGCCGCCGAAGTGCTTCTGCGTCGGGGAGGCCACGCCGTAGGCCGCGACCGTGCCGTAGACCATGCCGACCGCCCAGCCCGCCAGCAGGGCCCAGCGGTGGAACCAGCGGGTGAACAGGCCGCCGACCAGGGCCGGGAAGGTCTGCAGGATCCAGATGCCGCCCAGCAGCTGGAAGTTGATGGCGACCGTCTTGTCCATGGTGAGGACGAAGGCCAGCGCGCCGACCTTCACCAGCAGGGAGACCAGCTTGGAGACCTTGGTCTCCTGCGCCGGAGTGGCGTCCGGCTTGATGAAGTCCTTGTAGATGTTGCGCGTGAAGAGGTTCGCGGCCGCGATGGACATGATCGCCGCCGGCACCAGCGCGCCGATGCCGATCGCCGCGAACGCCACGCCCGCGAACCAGTCCGGGAACATCGTCTCGAACAGCTGCGGGATCGCCAGCTGCCCGTTCTGCACCTTGATGCCGGCCGCGATCGCCATGAAACCGAGCAGCGCCAGCAGACCCAGCATCAGCGAGTACAGCGGCAGGATCGTGGTGTTGCGGCGGATCACCTCACGGCTCTTCGAGGACAGCGTCGCCGTGATGGAGTGCGGGTACATGAAGAGCGCGAGGGCGGAGCCCAGCGCCAGCGTGGCGTACGTCCACTGGCCCGGCTCGGCCGGTGTCAGCGCACCGCGCGGCGCGCCCGTCGCCGGGTTGGTCTGGCTGTACGCCTCGCCGGCCTTGGCGAAGATCTCGTCGAAGCCGCCCAGCTTGATCGGGATGTAGATGATCGCCACCGCGATGACGATGTAGATCAGCGTGTCCTTCACGAACGCGATGAGCGCGGGGGCCCGCAGACCCGAGGAGTACGTGTACGCCGCGAGCACGCCGAACGCGATCAGCAGCGGCAGGTCCTTGACGAACCAGTTGGTGTTCTCACCGCCACCGACGCCCATCACGTCCAGCACGGCCTGGATGCCGACCAATTGGAGCGCGATGTACGGCATCGTCGCCAGGATGCCGGTCACGGCCACCGCCAGCGACAGGCCCTTCGAGCCGAAGCGGCCGCGCACGAAGTCGGACGTCGTGACGTAGCCGTGCTTGTGGGAGACCGACCACAGGCGGGGCAGGAAGGTGAAGATCAGCGGGTACACCAGGATCGTGTACGGCACCGCGAAGAAGCCTGCCGCGCCCGCCGCGTAGATCGCCGCCGGCACGGCGACGAAGGTGTACGCCGTGTACAGGTCGCCGCCGAGCAGGAACCAGGTGATCCAGGTGCCGAACGAGCGGCCGCCCAGGCCCCATTCGTCAAGGCTGTGCTCGTTCTCGGCCTTGCGCCAGCGCGCGGCCAGGAAGCCCATGACCGTCACGGCCAGGAAGAAGAAGATGAAGACGCCGAGCGCGACGCCGTTCACACCGTCCTTCACTGCGACGCACCGCCCTTCGCGGCCGAGCGGGCGCGCTGGTCACGCTGCCACAGCTTGTAGGCGATCATCGTCAGAGCGGTGGAGATCAGTACCCAGGCCACCTGGTACCAGTAGAAGAACGGGATCCCGATGAAGGCCGGGTCGGTCTTGGCGTACGAGCCGACCCACAGCATGGCCACGAAGGGCGCTATGAGGCAGACGGCGATGACGACGCGCACAGGCGTCACCACCGGCCCTCTGCTGGCTTCCGGGGCTTGCGACATCAGGCGGCTCCGTCCCCTTGGTGATCACCTGTGGCGCAGGCAATCTAGGTCAGGGTGAGGCGGGAACGGAACCCCTCGTCCGCAATGCGGTACCCAACCGAAACCAGGCGTCAGCAGCGAGGGAAGCCCTGCGGTGCGGTTACTCGGCAGGCCGCTTGAGTCGGGCCACGAACTTGTACCGGTCCCCCCGGTAGACCGACCGCACCCACTCCACCGGCCGGCCGTCCCGGTCCAGCGAGTGCCGGGAGAGCATCAGCATCGGCAGCCCGACGTCGGTGCCCAGCAGACCGGCCTCGCGCGGGGTCGCCAGCGACGTCTCGATGGTCTCCTCGGCCTCGGCGAGCCGGACGTCGTAGACCTCGGCCAGCGCCGTGTAGAGGGACGTGTACTTCACCAGTGAGCGCCGCAGTGCCGGGAAGCGCTTCGCGCTCAGGTGGGTGGTCTCGATGGCCATCGGCTCGCCGTTGGCCATGCGCAGCCGCTCGATGCGCAGCACGCGTCCGCCGGGCGTGATGTCGAGCAGCCCGGCCAGGCGGTCGTCGGCGGTGATGTAGCCGATGTCCAGCAGCTGCGAGGTGGGTTCGAGGCCCTGGGCGCGCATGTCCTCGGTGTACGAGGTCAGTTGCAGCGCCTGCGAGACCTTCGGTTTGGCGACGAAGGTGCCCTTGCCCTGGATGCGCTCCAGCCGGCCCTCGACGACCAGCTCCTGCAGCGCCTGGCGCACGGTCGTGCGCGAGGTGTCGAACTCCGCCGCCAGCGTGCGCTCGGGCGGGACCGGCGTGCCCGGCGCCTGGGTCTCCGTCATGTCGAGCAGGTGCTTCTTCAGGCGGTAGTACTTGGGCACGCGCGCGGTCCGGACGGGCACCCCGTTCTCGTTCTCCGCACTGCTGACGTCGGTGCTCATGCTCCGCCTTCCCGGCCCGGTCTGCCGACACGATCCCACTTGTATACCGTCGGCGTCTCTTTTGGTCTAGTCCACCATTCCCTGTGGTCTACCCGCAGTATGCCGTGTCCCGCTCGGGTTTTCGCTGGCTTCTTACTTAAAGGTTCCTGCATATGTAGGTCGCATAACGGCTGGTCAGGGCCGTATCGGGGCCCTTGACAGGCCTTCTGGTCTGGTCCAAGCTCCCCGGTACTGGTCTACACCATTGGTCCAGGCCCGGCCCCACGTTCACTGCGGGGAGCCAGGGGGGTTGTGGGATCCCTGAGGAGGGTGGCGTGAAGCGCAAGCTGACAGCCGCGATCGGTATCGCGGGCATGATGGTCTCCATCGCGGCATGCGGGGGCGAGGGCGGCGGGGGCTCCGACAAGGGCGCGGACGCCAAGGAGCTGACCGTCTGGCTCACCGTCGACGCACAGAACAACTGGCCCGCACTGGTGAAGGCCGCCGACGCCGCGGTGCAGAAGAAGCACCCCGGCCTCAAGATCAACCACGAGTACTACGGCTGGCCCGACAAGAACGCCAAGCTCGACGCCGTCCTCGCCACGGACAAGGCCCCCGACGTGGTCGAGATGGGCAACACCGAAATGCTCGGCTACATGGTCAAGGGCGCCTTCGCCCCCCTCGACCAGGCGAAATTCGACAACTCCGACGCCTGGCTGGACGGCCTCAAGGCCTCGGTCACCTACGACGGCAAGACCTACGGCGTCCCGTACTACGCCGGCGGCCGCGTCGCCAACTGGCGCAAGGACGTGGCGGCGTCCGTCGGCGTGAAGTCGACGCCGAAGACCTACGAGGAGCTGACCGCCGCCCTCGACAAGATCCAGAAGAAGCAGGGCGACAAGTTCAGCGCCTGGTACCAGCCCACCCGCGACTGGTACGCGGCCATGTCCTTCGTCTACGACGCGGGCGGCGCCATCGCCACCGAGTCGGGCGGCAAGTGGAAGGCCTCCCTCTCCTCGCCCGAGTCCATCAAGGGTCTGAAGGAATTCGAGAACGTCGTCGACTCCTACATGCACGGCGACAAGACCAAGGACGAGTCCGACCGCTACATCGTCTACGGCCAGGGCAAGTCCGCCATGATCTTCGCGGCCGCCTGGGAGGGCGCCACCGCCGAGGACCCGAAGAACGACAAGACCGGCAAGCTCAAGGGCAACCTCGAGAACTTCGTGATGCCCGGCCCGTCCGGCAAGAACATGCCCGTCTTCCTGGGCGGCTCCGACCTCGCCGTGCCGGTGAAGTCCGACGCGCAGGCCCTGGCCGCCGAGTGGATCAACGCGTTCACCGGGTCCTCCGGGCAGAAGGGCCTGATGGCCAAGGGCAACCTGCCCAACAACAAGACCGACCTCGCGACGCTCAAGAACGACCCGAAGACTGCCGTCCCCGCCACCGCGGCCGAGTCCAGCTGGTTCGTCCCGATGGCTCCCGGCTGGGGCCAGGTCGAGAAGGCCCAGGTCCTGCAGACCATGCTGCAGAGCATCGGCACCGGCAAGAAGTCCGTCGAGGCAGCCGCCAAGGAGGCGGACGCCGCGATCGACAAGGTCATCAACACCAAGTGACCTGAGCGCAGGGCCCCGTCGCCTCCCCGCAGTCCTCGACGGGGCCCTGATTCACGAACGACCTGAGGGACCGTCAAGGAGCGCGCGATGAGTGCCGCAGAGACCACCACCACCGCCAAGGTGCCGCCACCGCGGCAGGCACCACCGCCGCCTCCGAAGGACCGGCGGCCCCGCGGACAGCGCACGTCGGGCGGGGCCTCGGTCCCCTGGCTGCTGCTCGCGCCCTGCCTGCTGATCCTCGCCCTGGTCATGGGCTATCCACTGGCCCGCCTGGTCACCCTGTCCTTCCAGAAGTTCGGGCAGTCCCAGCTGTGGGGCTTCCAGCCGGCCGAGTCGGTCGGGTTCGACAACTTCGCCGCGGTGCTGGGCGACGGCGAGTTCTGGGCCGTCGTCGTGCGCACGATCGTCTTCGCGGCCGGCGCCGTCGTCTTCACCATGGTGATCGGCATGGCGCTCGCCCTGCTGCTCCAGCGGGTCTCCGGCTGGCTGAAGATGCTGATCAACATCGTGCTGGTGGCGAGCTGGGGCATGCCGGTGATCGTGGCGACCACCGTCTTCAAATGGCTCTTCGACTCGGACTACGGCGTCTTCAACGCGTTGCTCAGCAAACTGCCCGGCGTCGAGATGGTCGGCCACAACTGGTTCGCGAGCGGCCCCGAGGGCCTGGCCGTGATCATGCTGCTGGTGATCTGGGGAGCCGTGCCGTTCGTGGTCATCACCCTCAGCGCCGGTCTCACCCAGGTCCCGAAGGAGCTGGAGGAGGCAGCCCGCCTGGACGGCGCAAGCTCCTGGGGCGTCTTCCGCTTCGTCACCCTGCCCGTCCTCAAGCCGATCATCGTGATGCTCACGACCCTGTCGGTCATCTGGGACATGGGCGTCTTCCCCCAGGTGTTCGTCATGCGGGGCGGCCACCCCGAGCCGGAGTTCCAGGTCCTCAACACCTACTCCTACGACCGGGCGTTCGTGGTCAACGACTACGCCCAGGGCTCGGCCATCGCGCTGATCACCGTCCTGCTGCTGCTCGGCGTGGTCGCCGTCTACATGCGGCAGATGCTGAAGATCGGAGAGGTCGAATGAGCACACTCGCCGGAGCGCGCCGCCGCAGGAACCCCCGGCTCGGCTGGAACCTCCTCGGTCTCCTGGTCTTCCTCGTCGCGGGCTTCCCGCTCTACTGGATGCTCAACACGGCGTTCAAGCCGGCCAAGGACGCCATCGACCCCGATCCCAGTCTGCTGCCGACCGGCTTCACCCTCGACAACTTCGGCCGGGCGCTGGACATCGCCGACTTCTGGGGCCCGGTGGGCCGCAGCCTGGTGGTGTCGCTGGCCGTGGTCGTCATCGGCATGGTCGTCGGACTGCTGGCCGCGCTCGCCATCTCCCGGTTCGCCTTCCGCGGCCGCAAGATAGTGATCGTGGGCATCCTCGCGGTCCAGATGGTCCCGCTGGTCGCCATGATCATCCCGGTGTTCCTGCTGCTCAACGCCCTGGGGCAGTACGACCGGCTCACCGGCCTCATCATCACGTACCTGACCTTCATCCTCCCGTTCACGGTGTGGACGCTGCGGGGCTTCATCGTCAACATCCCGAAGGAACTGGAGGAGGCGGCCATGGTCGACGGCTGCTCGCGCACCGGCGCCTTCCTCCGGGTCGTCTTCCCGCTCCTGGCCCCCGGCATGGTCGCCACCTCGGTCTACGGTTTCATCCAGGCCTGGAACGAGTACCTGTACGCCCTGATGCTCCTCAGCCAGAAGAACCAGACCGCGACCGTCTGGCTCGGCAACTTCACCACCAAACACGGCACCGAATACGCCCCGATGATGGCCGGCGCCACGATGATGGCCGTGCCGATCGTCGCCCTCTTCCTCCTCGTCCAGCGCAAGATGGCCGCGGGCCTGACCGCGGGCGCAGTGAAGGGATGACCTCACCCGATGACGACACTCGCCAACGGCACCGACACGCTCACCCGCGACGCCCTGACGGTCCTCCAGCCCGGCTTCACCGGCACCACCGCCCCCGACTGGCTGCTGCGCCGGCTCGGTGAGGGCCTGGCCTCCGTGGGGCTGTTCGGCCGCAACATCGCCTCGCCGGACCAACTGGCCGCCCTGACCGCCCAGCTGCGGGCCGAGCGCGACGACGTCCTCGTCGCGCTCGACGAGGAGGGCGGCGACGTGACCCGCCTGGAGGTGGGCAGCGGCTCCTCCTTCCCGGGCAACCACGCGCTCGGCGCGGTCGACGACGTGCAGCTGACCCACCAGGTCGCCCACGAGCTGGGCCGCCGCCTCGCCGCCTGCGGCGTCAACCTCAACTGGGCCCCGTCCGCCGACGTGAACTCCGACCCGCGCAACCCGGTCATCGGCGTCCGCTCCTTCGGCGCCGACACCGACCTGGCCGCCCGGCACACCGCCGCCTACGTCACCGGCCTGCAGTCCGCCGGGGTCGCCGCCTGCACCAAGCACTTCCCGGGGCACGGCGACACCGCCGTCGACTCCCACCACGCCCTGCCGCGCATCGACGTCCGCGCCGAGGTGCTGGCCGAGCGCGAACTGACCCCGTTTCGCGCCGCCATCGCCGCCGGAACCCGGGCCGTCATGAGCGCCCACATCCTGGTCCCCGCGCTGGACCCCGACCACCCGGCCACCCTCTCCCGCCGCATCCTCACCGGCCTGCTCCGCGAGGAGCTCGGCTACGACGGCCTCATCGTCACCGACGGCATGGAGATGCAGGCCATCGCCGGCACCTACGGCATCGAACGCGGCAGCGTCCTCGCCATCGCCGCGGGCGCCGACGCGATCTGCGTGGGCGGCGGCCTCTCCGACGACGCGACCGTGCTGCGCCTTCGGGACGCCCTGGTCGCGGCCGTGCGGGCGGGTGAACTCCCGGAGCAGCGCCTCGCCGAGGCCGCCGAACGGGTACGCGCACTGGCCCGCTGGGCGGACACGCCGGGCCGCCCGGCCGACAGCGCCCACGGCACCGAGATCGGCCTGCACGCCGCCCGCCGCGCCCTCACCGTGACCGCCGCGCCCGGCCTCGGCAGCCCCGGCTCCTTCAAGCCCCTCACGGAACCGCCCTACGTCGCCGCCCTCACCCCCGTCGCCAACATCGCCGTGGGCGACGAGACACCCTGGGGCGTCGCCGCGGAGCTCGTCCACCTCCTGCCGGGCACGGTGACGGGCCGTTTCTCCGCCGGGGACGGCCCGGAGAACGCGGCCGGTGAGAGCGCCGGGCGGGCGGCACTGGAGGCGGCCGGCCCGCGCCGCATCGTCGCGGTCGTCCGCGACGAACACCGCCACCCCTGGATGTCCTCGGCTCTCGACACCCTGCTGGCGGCCCGCCCCGACACCCTCGTCGTGGAGATGGGCGTTCCCCAGGCCGACCCGCGTGGAGCCCTGCACATCGCCACCCACGGCGCGGCCCGCGTCTGCGGCCGGGCGGCGGCCGAAGTGATCGCCGGGATCACGGGGCTGTGAGTGCCGGGGGACGTGCCATGACGTCCTACGGCCGCGGCGAGGCCTGGGAGGACCACCCCGGGGGATGGCCCGAGAGCCGCGACGCGTGCTGGTCCTGACGCCCGGACGCCGCCGGCAACGCCACCGGGGCCCGGCCGGCCGCCCCGTGCCCCAGTGGACCCGCCCTCGTGTGCCCCCCCCCGTCAAGGCCCTCGGCGGGCAAGGGCATCACCACTGACGCACCTTCGCCTGAAGAGGGCGGTCTCAGCCGCGCTGGCAGTTGTAATCCTGCGTCTGCATGTAGTACTTCTTATACATGAGCGAGCAGGTGCACAACAGGTTGGCGGTGGTGCGCGCTGAACACAAGGTGTCGCGCCAGCGCCTGGCCGAGGCAGTGGGAGCCCACTACCAGACCATCGGCTACATCGAGCGGGGGCAGTACAACCCGAGCCTCGACCTGGCGCTGAAGATCTCGAAGTTCTTCGGTCTGCCGGTCGAGGCCCTGTTCTCCCTCGAACCGTTCCGCCCGCTCACCGACGAGCTCTACGGGAGGAAGCAGACATGACGACGACCCGCCTGACCCGGTACGACCAGAGCATGCTGCGGCTGATGAACGACCGGCGTGCAGCGGCCTGGCACGCAACGGCGGCGCGCCGCCGTCCGGCCGTCTTCACCCACGTCGTCCTCACCGTCGCCATCGGCAGCCTGATGACCCACTTCTGCCTCGCCGAAGGCGAGCCCCTGTGGGCCGTGGCCGTCATGTCGGTGCTGCTTCTCCCTTGGATGGTCGCGACGGGCGTGATCAACGGCGCCACCCGCGGCCTGCTGGAACTGCGTGAACGCGCCTTGGACGAGCGGCAGTCGGCGGAACGCACCCGCGTCCTGGCCCGGGCCCACCGTGTGACGACCCTGCTCCTGGCCGCGGCGGCGGTCGCCCTGCTCACCACGGGCGGGATCGCCGGCGACGCCCCCAAGGCCTACGCCGCGCCCCTGCTCATCGCCGTCCTCGTGGTGCACCACCTGATGCCCCTGTGGGTGGCCGGCTGGCGCGCCCAGGACGAACCGACCGACGACGACGTCCTGGAGGCCGGGGCCCTGGGCCGATAGAGCCTGCTGCCCGGATCGGGAGCCGGGCAAGCCCAGGGTGCTCGGGTGCTGTCCGGTGCCGATGGGACCCGAGGACACCGAAGGGGCCCGAGGGTGCCGAAGGACCGCCAAGGACGCGGAAGGCTGCGAGGGCGCCGAAGGCGGGCCTAGATCCCCTGCCAGTCCGGCTTGTTCGCGTAGGTGTGGCGGAAGTAGTCCGCCAGCTTCAGCTTCGACGCGGCGGGCTCGTCGACGACGACGGTCGCGTGCGGGTGGAGCTGGAGCGCGGACGCGGGGCACACCGCGGCGATCGGCCCTTCCACCGTCGCCGCGACCGCGTCCGCCTTGCCCTCGCCGGTGGCGAGCAGCACCAGGTGCCGCGCCTCCAGGATGGTGCCGATCCCCTGAGTGATCACGTGGTGCGGCACCTGGCCGATGTCACCGTCGAAGAAACGCGCGTTGTCGATCCGGGTCTGCTCGGTCAGCGTCTTGATCCGCGTCCGCGACGCCAGCGACGAGCACGGCTCGTTGAAACCTATGTGCCCGTCCGTCCCGATGCCGAGCAGCTGAAGGTCCACACCCCCCGCGTCCGACAGCGCCTTGTCGTAGGCCTCGCACGCCCCCGGCACGTCCGCCGCCGTACCGTCCGGGCCCGTGAACTGCTCCATCCCGATCCCGAGCGGCTCCAGAACCTCTCGCCGCAGCACCGACCGGTACGACTCCGGATGATCGGCGGGCAGCCCCACGTACTCGTCGAGCTGCGCGATCCGCGCCCGCCCGACCTCCACCGCGCCGGAGCGCACCTTCTCCGCCAGCGCCTCGTAGACAGGCAGCGGTGTCGAGCCCGTGGCCACGCCGAGCAGAGCGTCGGGCTTGCGCCGGAGCAGCTGTGCCATGGCCTCGGCGATGAGCTCGCCGCCCGCCTTGGCGTCCGGAACGATGACAACTTCCACGCTGGGCCTGCCGATCTGAGAGGACTGCTCAACTGGGACCGGACCCGGGAGGGGTCGTGTGGTTTAGACCAATCTAACAGAGCGGTCCTGCCGCTCCCAGGGTGCGTAGGGGCGCTCCCACGCGGGTGGCGCTGCTGTGCCGGCCAGGGCATCAGGGGGTGAACAGCGCGGGCTGCACAGGGTGCGGACATGCCGGTCAGGCCTCCCGGGCGGGCGGTGTCCGGCCCGGGGGAGTGGAATGGGGTCTGCACCCGGCCCGCCCCCGGAAGGAAGCCGCCATGACCGCCGCAGCCACACCGGACCCCTTCAGCGAACTCCCGGGCCGGACCATGGCCCGCGAGATGGCGGAGCAGCCCGCCGTCCTGCGCCGGATCCTGTCCGAGGGCGCCCCCGCCATCCAGGACGTGGCCCGGCGGATCGCCGCCCGCACGCCCCGCTTCGTCCTGCTGACCGCCCGCGGCACCTCCGACAACGCCGCCCTGTACGCCAAGTACCTCCTGGAGATCCGGCTCGGCCTGCCCTGCGGACTCACCTCGATGTCCACCACCACGGCCTACGGCGCCCGGCCCGACCTCACCGACGTCCTGGTCGTCACCGTCAGCCAGTCCGGCGGCTCCCCCGACCTGGTCGCCTCGACCCGCGCCGCCCGTGAGGCGGGCGCCATCACGCTGGCTGTCACCAACAACCCGGACTCACCGCTCGCCGGTGTCTCCGAGTACCACATCGACATCATGGCCGGGCCCGAGAAGGCCCTCCCCGCGACCAAGACGTACACGGCCTCCCTTCTCGCGCTCTACCTCTTCGTCGAGGGCCTGCGGGGCGGCGACGGCGCGCCTGCGCGGGTGTTGCCGGAGCTCGCCGAGCAACTGCTCACCCGTCAGGGGGAGGTGCGCACGCTCGCCGCCCGCTACCGCTTCGCCGAGCGCATGGTGATCACCTCCCGCGGTTACGGCTACCCCACGGCCAAGGAGGCCGCCCTCAAGCTGATGGAGACCAGTTACATCCCCGCCCTCTCCTATTCCGGCGCGGACCTGCTGCACGGGCCGCTCGCCATGGTCGACAACGTCTCCCCGGTCATCGCCGTGGTGACCGACGGCAAGGGCGGTGAAGCCCTCCAGCCCGTCCTGGACCGGCTGCGCGGCCGCGGCGCCGACCTCGTCGTCATCGGACCCCGGCACCAGGTGGAGCAGGCCTCGGCCGGCTTCGTGCTGCCCACCGACGACGTGGCGGAGGAGGTCCAGCCCGTGTTGGAGATCATCCCGCTCCAGCTCCTGGCCTACGAGGTCACCATCGCCCGGGGCCAGGACCCGGACGCACCGCGGGCACTGGCGAAGGTGACGGAGACCCGCTGAGGAGGGCGCACGCGTCCCGCTCTCTCACGGCTAGGTGAGCGAACCCCCCGTCACATCCACCCAGCTCCCCGTTGTCCACCGCCCGCCGTCCGACACCAGGAACGCCACCACGTCGGCGACTTCGGCGGGCCGGCCCACCCCGCCCAGCGCCGAGAATGCCGCCGCCTTCGCCCAGCCGTCGGGACTTCCGTGCAGCAGGGCCGCCGTGTTGTCCGTGTCTATGATCCCGGGGGCCACCGAGTTCACCGTGATGCCCCGGTGCCCCAGCACCTTGGACAGGTCTCGCGAGAGGACGTCCAGCGCGCCCTTCGTCATCGCGTACGCCATGTTGTCCGGCATCGCCGCCGTCCGGGCCAGACCCGACGAGATGTTGACGACCCGGCCGCCGTCCCGCAGGCGCGCCATGCCGTGCTTGAGGATGAAGAACGGTGCCTTCACGTTCACCGCGAAGACCTCGTCGTACTCCCGCTCCTCCAGTTGATCGATGGGCCGCGTGCTGCCGATCGCCGCGTTGTTCACCAGGATGTCCAGCCCGTCCGCGTGCCGGTCGAACTCCTGCCACAGTGCCTCGGCATCCCCGGGTGTCCCCAGCTCCACGCCCACCGTGAACGCCGAGCCGCCGGCCTGCTCGATCGCCGCGACCGTTTCCTTCGCCGCCGTCTCGTTCCTGCCGTAGTGCACCGCGACCCGAGCGCCGTCGCGCCCCAGTCGCTCGGCGATACCTCGCCCGATGCCCCTGCTCGCCCCCGTGACGAGTGCCGTCCTGCCCGTGAGCACGCCCATGGCGGCGCCCCCTCTCTTTTTTTAGCGGTCGCTACAAAAATGACCGTACAACAGCCCGCCTTCATTTCTCTAGTGCCCGCTATAAAATGCACCCCATGGTGAACGAAGACGGAACCGCGAAGGCGCCGAAGGGGCCCGACGCCACGAGTGCGACGCCCGCCGGTCCGGCCAAGGCCAGGACCAGGCCCCGCGGCCGCCCCCGCTCCTTCGATCGCGAGACCGCACTGGAGAAGGCCCTCCTGGCCTTCTGGGAGCACGGCTACGAAGCCACAT
This sequence comes from Streptomyces sp. NPDC126510, assembly GCF_040302345.1. NCBI lineage: Bacteria > Bacillati > Actinomycetota > Actinomycetes > Kitasatosporales > Streptomycetaceae > Streptomyces > Streptomyces sp. NPDC126510. The sequence continues at coordinate 82,239 of NZ_JBEORR010000013.1, forward strand.
CCGTCTCCGACCTCACCCGCGTCATGGACATCGGGGCCCCCAGCCTCTATTCCGCCTTCGGCGACAAGCGGTCCCTCTTCGAAGAGGTCGTCCGCGTGTACGGCACGCGCTACGGATCCTTCACCGAGCGCGCCCTCGCCGAGGAGCCCACCGCACGGGCCGCCGTGGAGCGCACCCTGCGCGAAGCCGCCACCGCGTACACCGAACCCGGCCACCCGCACGGCTGCCTCGTCGTCCACGCCGCCGTGAACTGCTCGAACCCGGAGGTGGAGCAGTCGCTGCGGGACCGCCGCAACGCCAACATCGCCGCCTTCGAAAGCCGTATCAGAGCCGATGTCGCCGCCGGGGTGCTGCCGCCCGCCACCGACGCCGCCGCCCTGGCCCGTCACACGGGAGTGATGATCCAGGGCATGTCACAACAGGCACGCGACGGGGCGAGCAGGGAGGAACTGGAGGCGGTCGCGGAAATTGCCCTGTCCATCTGGCCCCGCACAGGAACCAACACGGGTTAGGCTGCCTGCTGGACGCCGGTGCGTCCGACGCGTCACGGAAATGACAACAACGAACAGCCTCCCACGCATGGACACCCCTAAGTGGTCTAGTCCACAATGCGTGACGAGAGCGCGTGTGCAACGCGCACCAGCCTCCGTCTTCCCCGCACAGGAAGGCGGACCGAGGAACCGAGGCTCTCTGCCCTGACTGCCCCGGCTCCTCATCCTTCGGCCGACCGGGACCGCACACCCCACGGCCGATGCTGCTCCGGGCTGCGGTGCCGGGAGGGTTGAGGGTCCCTCCCAGGCGCCGCGGCCCGCGGGTGTTTCAGGGCCGTACGAACCCCCGGGTACGCTCGCACACGTGCCCTCCATGAACGAACTCGTACGCCAGCACACCGCCCTCGACGACACCGATCTCGAGTGGCTGCACCTGCTGGTGTCGGAGTGGCAACTGCTCTCCGACCTCTCCTTCGCCGACCTGGTCCTGTGGGTCCCCACCAGCGACGGCACCCGGTACGTCTCGGTCGCCCAGATGCGGCCCAACACCGGCCCGACCTCGTACCAGGACGACATGGTGGGCCATCTCGTCCCGCGCGGCCGCCGCCCGATGCTGGACGCCGCCCTCGACGAGGGCCGTATCGTGCGCGAGGGCGACCCGGAGTGGCGCGAGGAGGTGCCCGTCCGGGTCGAGTCGATCCCCGTACGGCGGGAGGGGCGCGTCCTCGGAGTCATCGCACGCAACACCAACCTCCTCACCGTCCGCACCCCGAGCCGCCTGGAACTCACCTACCTGCAGAGCGCCTCCGACCTGGCGCAGATGATCGCGGCCGGCTCCTTCCCGTTCGCCAACCAGCAGCTCGACATGGACGCCTCGCCCCGCGTCGGCGACGGCCTGATCCGGCTCGACGCCGACGCCATCGTCCAGTACGCCTCCCCGAACGCCCTGTCCGCCTACCACCGGCTCGGCCTCGCCTCCGACCTCGTCGGCCAGCACCTGGGCAGGACCACCGCCGAACTGGCCCCGACCCGGGGCCCGGTGGACGAGGCGCTCGCCAAGGTGGCCAGCGGCTGGGCACCGCGCGAGTTCGAGATCGAGGCCAGCGACGGGGTCATCCAGTTCCGCGCGATCCCGCTCAAGCCGAAGGGCACCCGAATCGGTTCCCTCGTCCTGCTCCGGGACGTCACCGAACTGCGTCGGCGCGAGCGCGAGCTGATCACCAAGGACGCGACGATCCGGGAGATCCACCACCGCGTCAAGAACAACCTTCAGACGGTGGCGGCCCTGCTGCGCCTCCAGGCCCGGCGCATCGAGTCCGACCGCGGGCGCGAGGCCCTCGAAGAGGCGGTGCGGCGCGTCGGGTCGATTGCGATCGTGCACGAGACGCTCTCCCAGAACCTGGATGAGCGCGTGGAGTTCGACGACATCGCCGACCGCGTCCTGGCGATGGTCGCGGAGATCTCCCCGGGCAAGGTGGCGGGTCGGCGCACCGGCCGCTTCGGCATTCTCGACGCCGAGGTCGCCACGCCGCTGTCGATGGTGCTGACCGAGGTCTTGCAGAACGCGCTGGAGCACGGTTTCCGCGAGGGCGACACCGGCACGGTCGAGGTGTCGGCGGTCCGCGGCGGCACGACCAAGGAGGCCCGACTGCTGGTCACGGTCCAGGACGACGGGGTCGGCCTGCCGGAAGGCTTCGATCCGCACACGGCCGGCAATCTCGGCCTGCAGATCGTGCGGACCCTGGTGGAAGGCGAGTTGGGTGGAACCTTCGACATGGTCCCGGCACCGGAGCGCGGAACCCGTGTGATCCTCGACATTCCGGTGCGGTCCCAGAAGTGAGGGAATCCGAAAGCCTCGGGAAGGGCCCGGAAAAGCAATGAGCCCCGGGCCACCAAGTGGCCCGGGGCTAAAGCTCGTTGCTGCTTAACTAAGCGCATCGGGGGAACTGCGCGCTGCGGCTCGGGGGCGGGAGATGCGTACGCGCTGTACGCGCCGCCAAGCTCAGGCTGTCAGCAGGGGTGGGTTGTCAGGCGGAGGCCTGACGAGCCCGGTTGCGGGCGGCGCGGCGCTTCATGGCGCGACGCTCGTCCTCGCTGAGACCACCCCAGACGCCGGAGTCCTGGCCGGACTCGAGCGCCCACTGCAGGCACTGCTCCATAACCGGGCAGCGACGGCAGACGGCCTTGGCTTCCTCGATCTGCAGCAGCGCAGGACCGGTGTTGCCGATGGGGAAGAAGAGCTCGGGGTCTTCCTCGCGGCAAACGGCGTTGTGACGCCAGTCCATGGCTGCTACCTCTCCTTGGTATTACGTGCAAGTGCTTGTGAATGTGAACGCTTTCACGAATCCCTCAACAAGTGAAGGGCCGACCGTCAGGGTTACCCGACGAAGGTCCTGTGAGTTGGAGAGGGGTTCTGGTGATCAGTGGAGGCCGGTCTTGCGGGCCGTCCCGATCGCCACGTAGAGACTCGCAAACCTCAGCGGCGGATACAACCCCTTCTGGAAAGTTTTTTTTGATTCTTCGGTGTCGACTAGGTCACAGCCGTACTTCCATGGGGTGGATCCTGGCCTAAACGTTCGAGTGAAAGGACTTTAGCCAGTTCTGCTCACACAATCACACGCAGTGCACGGCGTACGCCTGTGAACGTCACGCTGGTCCGCAGCCCCAGGTGGTCACCGTCCATCTGAAGGGGGAGCGGGACCTTCGAATGCAAGGTGAACTCTGTCAAGTCGTGCAGAGAGGTGGCGTGCTTGCCATGGGGTCCACGCTCGGGGGACGAAGTGAGCAACTGGGTGCCATACCGGGCAACCGCCGCGGTGGACAGGCGGCTGAGACCGAAGAGATCGAGGCCGGTATCGAACGAGGCTTTAGGTGCCGCATAGATCGGACGATTCCCCAGAAACGTCCAGGGCGAGGTGTTCGAGACTATGGACAGCACCAGATCCGTGACCGGATCCTCGCCGGCCCGCTCCAGCGTGATCGTCCCGTGGCGGCGGTTCGGCTCGCCCAGGAGCTGACGCATCACCTGGCGTACGTAGAGAGCGTGTGTGGATTTCCGGCCCCGCTCGCGATGCTGCTCCACACGACCCACCACACCGGCGTCGAAGCCGAGCCCCGCGTTGAAGGTGAACCAGCGGGACGGCACCGACTCGTCCTCCGTGCCCGGCGTGCCCGAGGTCAGGCCCAGGCCGACGGTTCGCTCGCTGCCGTCGCGCAGGGCGTCCAGCAGGGCGCCGGTGGCCTCCACGGCGTCGTTGGGCAGCCCCAGGGCGCGGGCGAAGACATTGGTGGAGCCGCCGGGGACCACGGCGAGGCCGGGCAGATGGCCCGGCGCGGGGCCGGCGTGCAGGAGGCCGTTGACCACCTCGTTGACCGTGCCGTCGCCGCCGAGGGCCACCACCAGGTCGATGTCGTCGCTGTCCGCCGCCTGCCGGCCGAGGTCGCGCGCGTGCCCCCGGTACTCGGTGGTGACCGCCTCCAGCTTCATCTCGCTGGCAAGCGCATGGATCAGTACGTCGCGTGTGCGCGCACTTGTGGTGGTTGCCGCCGGATTGACCACGAGGAGTGCACGCATGACTGGCAGCGTACCTACTGGGGGGTACCGGGCCCATACCGAGGTAGGGATCGGGTAAGAGAGCGGAGGTGAACGGCACCTCGGGGGGCGTGTACGACGGGGGCTACTCTTCAGGGGTGAGCAGTGAGCAGACCCCCACCACCGAGGAAACCACCGGCCCCCGCCCCCGGCGTGTGACGTACGCCGCGCTGCTGGCCGCGCTGGAAGGCCTCGCTCTGGTCGTCGGCGGGGTCTGGATCCTCGTCCTCGGCCTCACGGGGCATCCCGACGACCGGCAGCAGGCCGTGACCGGCGGCATCACGCTCGTCGTGCTCGCACTGCTGCCGCTGTTCGCGGCCCGCGGCCTGCTCGCCCTGCGCAGCTGGAGCCGCGGCCCGGCCGTGATCACCCAGCTGATGGCGCTGCCGGTGGCCTACAACCTGCTGCAGGCCGACAGCATGGCCATTCCAGGCGGGATCGCCCTCGCGGCGGCTGCCGTCGCGTCGCTGGTGCTGCTGGTGAACCCCGAGACGACCCGGGCCCTCGGGATCCGCGGGCCCGGCAACACCGGCAACCTGGAGAAGAAGTAGCCGTCACTCCTCGACGAGGAGCTTCTCCCGCAGCTGGGCCAGCGTGCGCGCCAACAACCGGGAGACGTGCATCTGGGAGATGCCGACCTCCTGCGCGATCTGCGACTGCGTCATGTTGCCGAAGAAACGCAGCAGCAGGATCCGCTTCTCGCGCGGTGGAAGATCCTCCAGCAGCGGCTTGAGGGACTCCCGGTACTCCACCCCCTCCAACGCCTCGTCCTCGGCGCCGAGGGTGTCCGCGACCGCCGGGGACTCGTCGTCGGTGTCGGGGACGTCCAGGGAGAGCGTGGAGTACGCGTTGGCGGACTCCAGGCCCTCCAGGACCTCCTCCTCGGAGATCGCCAGCTTCTCGGCGAGCTCGTGGACCGTGGGGGAGCGGCCGTGCAGCTGCGAGAGCTCGGCCGTCGCCGTGGTCAGCGCCAGGCGCAGCTCCTGCAGCCGACGCGGGACGCGCACCGCCCAGCCCTTGTCGCGGAAGTGCCGCTTGATCTCGCCGACGACCGTCGGGGTCGCGTACGTGGAGAACTCCACGCCGCGGTCCGGGTCGAAACGGTCGACCGACTTGATCAGTCCGATCGTGGCGACCTGGGTGAGGTCGTCCAGCGGCTCGCCCCGGTTGCGGAAGCGGCGCGCGAGATGCTCCACGAGCGGCAGATGCATACGGACCAGCTGGTTGCGCAGCTCCGCGTACTCGGGACTGTCGCTGCTCAGGGTGCGCAGCTTGAGGAACATCTCGCGCGCCCCGCTGCGGTCCGGAGAGCCGTGCTGCGCTCGGTGCGCGCGTGGCGTCTGATCCTCGGAGTGTCGCTCGTGCTCGCTCATCGTCCCGCCCGTCGCCCTTCCCCGAGCCCTCGCCTCCTCCGCCACCCTCGACTTCGCGGGAGTGGGGGGACCCCCCTGGGCCGGGGGTACGGCGATCCCCTCGCCCGGAGGCGTGCTCCGCAGGACACCGTCCCGGTCCAGCCGCCCGCCACCCGGGAGGACGGCCCCCACGGAGTCGTCCTCGGGATGCGGGCGGGCCTGCTCGGGGATGCCGTCGATGCCGTCCGCCATGCGTCGGGCACCGGTCGGGCCGCTCGTGCCCGTGCCCTCGGCCGGCAGCTCTCGTGTGCCGCGCTCTTCGTCCCGCACCGGCCCGTCCTCGCTCCTCACGCCGGCCCGGGTCCCGCGCCGCGCTGTTTGTAGAGGCTGATCGAAACGGTTTTGTCCTTGTCCACGGCGGAGGAGACCTTGCCCGCCAGAGCGGACAGGACGGTCCAGGCGAAGGTGTCCCGCGAAGGGGCATGACCATCCGTGGTCGGCGCCGAGACGGTGACCTCGAGTGAGTCGTCGACGAGGCGGAAGACACAACTGAGCACCGAGCCGGGCACGGCCTGCTGAAGCAGGATCGCGCAGGCCTCGTCCACCGCGATGCGCAGGTCCTCGATCTCGTCGAGGGTGAAGTCCAAACGGGCCGCGAGACCGGCCGTGGCCGTACGCAGCACCGACAGGTAGGCCCCCGCGGCCGGCAGCCGGACTTCCACGAAGTCCTGGGTCGCGGGCTCGCCTGCGATCTGGGACACCCTCACCTCCATGGTGGTACAAGCGTTTCAGGGCCGAGGGTCGCCCCTCGGGGTAACGCGATACGTGGTTCAGCGGTGACGCTACCGCGCTCTCGACGGTCCTGTCCCCGGGACCCCAACCCCTGGTCGTCACTCACAGTAAACCTGTGGATACGCTCCGTGTCTAGGGGTTGGGCGGGCCCAAATGGGAAGAGCGCGCGCCGGGTTGACGTACCCAGACGTCAGACGGTCGAACCGTCCGCCGCCGGGGTCCCGTCGCGTCACACCAGGACGTGGTCGACGAAGCACCAGCGCCAGGTCTCTCCGGGCTCGTGGGTCCGCATCACGGGGTGACCGGACTCCTTGTGATGCTCCGCCGCGTGCCGTCCCGGCGAGGAGTCGCAGCAGCCGACGTGACCGCAGCTGAGACACAGCCGTAGTTGCACCGGATCCAGGCCCTCCGCCAAGCACTCCGGACACGTCTCGCTGCGCGGGCCGGGTTCGGGGTGCGGCAGCGCGTCGGCGTGCGTGCACTGTTTCATGATTGCCAGGTTACGACGGTCGGGCGGAAGACCGCGTCGGAAAATGAGGGCGGGCGAGAACGATGGACGTGATGCCACTGCTGCTGCTCGTGGCGGGCAGTGCCGCGATCGCCGCGGCGGCGCGGCGGACACCGGTGCCGGCGCCGCTGCTGCTGGTGGCCGTGGCGCTGGCGGTCAGCTACATCCCCGGGGTACCCGAGTACACGCTCGACCCGCATGTCGTCCTGCCACTCATCCTGCCCCCGCTGCTGCACACGGCCGCGACCGACAGCTCCTACCTCGACCTTCGGGCGCAGCTGCGGCCGGTCGCGATGCTGTCCGTCGGATACGTGCTCTTCGCGACCTTCGTCGTCGGCTGGGCCCTGTACGTGATCGTGCCGGGGATGCCGCTGACCGCGGCCCTGGTCTTCGGCGCGGTGGTGGCGCCTCCGGACGCCGTCGCGGCCACGGCGGTCGCCCGCCGGGTGGGGCTGCCGTCGCGGATCACCACGATCCTCCAGGGCGAGTCCCTGCTGAACGACGCCACCGCGATCACCGCCTACCGGGTCGCCCTGGCCGCCGCCGTCGGCGAGGGCGCGACCTGGGCCGGGGGCATCGGCGAGTTCCTGCTCGCGGCGGTCGGCGGCGTCGTGGTGGGCCTGCTGCTGATGGCGCCGATCCACTGGCTGCGCACGCACCTGAGGGAAGCACTGCTGCAGAACACGCTGTCCCTGCTGATCCCCTTCGCCGCATACGCCGTCGCCGAGCAGCTGCACGCCTCGGGTGTCCTCGCGGTCGTGGTCGTCGCGCTCTACCTGGGGCACCGCGCGTGGGAGGTCGACTTCGCGACGCGCCTGCAGGAGGAGGCGGTCTGGAAGATGGTCGCCTTCGTCCTGGAGTCGGCGGTGTTCGCGCTGATCGGGCTGCAACTGCCGGTGGTGCTGAGGGGCCTCGGGGAGTACGAGGGCGTGGACGCCGCCTGGTACGCGATCGCCGTGTTCCTGGTCGCCGTCGCCACCCGGTTCGTCTGGGTGTACCCCGCCACCTTCCTGCCGCGGCTGCTGTCGGCCCGGGTGCGGGAACGGGAAGAGAACCCGACCTGGAAGGGACCGTTCGTGATCGCGTGGGCCGGGATGCGGGGGGTCGTCTCGCTCGCCATCGCCTTCTCCATCCCGCTCACCATGCACGACGGGGAGGAGCCCTTCCCACAGCGCAATCTCATCCTCTTCCTGACCTTCACCACGGTCATCGGGACCCTGGTGGTGCAGGGCCTGACCCTGCCCCCGCTGATCCGGCTGCTGAAGTTCCCCGGGCGGGACGCGCAGACCGAGACGCTGGCCGAGGCCAACGCCCAGGCACAGGCCTCCCGGGCCGCCGAACGGCGCCTGGACGAACTCCTCACCGACGAGCGCAACGCCCTGCCCGCCCCGCTCGCCGACCGGCTGCGCATCGTCCTCGAGCGCCGCCGCAACGCCGTCTGGGAGCGGCTCGGCCAGGCCAACCCGATCACCGGGGAATCCGTCGACGACACCTACCGGCGGCTGTCGCGCGAGATGATCAGCGCCGAGCGTGAGGTGTTCGTCAGACTCCGGGACGGCCGTTACATCGACGACGAGATGCTGCGGACCCTGCTGCGCAGGCTGGACCTGGAGGAGGCGGCGGCGTTCCGGGAGGCGGCGTGACGGCGGACCCTCGCCCGCATGGTGCGCTATGGCCGGCGCCGTGCGCGGGGGACAGACGGAGCGGTACCTCAAGGGAAAGGGGCTCCTGAGGCGAGAAGCGGCACCGAAACGGGGAGCGGCGCCGAAACGGGAGCGGCACCCGAGGGGAACGGCACCCGAGGGAAGCGACGCCTCAAGGGAAGGGACGGCCGGTGATCACCGCCGCGACCGCCGTCCCGCGCGCGAAGGCCCCCTCACCGGCCAGTGTGACGAGCCCGTACAGCAGCTTCGCGACATACAGACGCTCCACGGGCAGGCCGTGCCGTTGCTCGAAGTCCGCCGCGAAGGCGTCGAGCTCGGCGGGCACGCGCGCGTAGCCACCGAAATGGAAGCGCTCGTCCAGGCTCCAGGTGCCACGCCGGCCGCCGAACGCCGCACGCTGCAGGGCCTCCGTCCCGGCGGCCAGGAAGCCACCCTTGAGCACCGGCACGCCCAGGGCGCGCACCCCGGGGTCCAGACCGGCGGACAGGCCCGCGAGCGTGCCACCGGTGCCGCAGGCCACGGCGACCACGTCGGCCCGGCCCCGCAACTCGGTGCCGAGTGCGCGGCAACCGCGTACGGCCTCGGCGTTGCTGCCGCCCTCGGGGACGACGTACGCGTCCTCGGCGTCGGCCGCGCGCAGGATGCCGGCCAGGTCCCGGGGCGAGGACTTGCGGCGGTAGGTCGCCCTGTCGACGAAGTGCAGCCGCATGCCGTCGGACGCGCAGCGCGTCAGCGAGGGGTTGAGGGGCCGGCCGGCCAGCTCGTCGCCGCGTACGACACCGACCGTGGGGATGCCGAGCAGCCGGCCGGCCGCGGCTGTGGCGCGCAGATGGTTGGACCACGCGCCGCCGAAGGTGACGACGGTCCGGCCGGCCGCCGCGGTCAGGTTCGGCGCGAGCTTGCGCCACTTGTTCCCGATCAGCTCCGGGTGGATCAGATCGTCCCGCTTCAGCAGCAGCCGGACACCCCGGCCCCCGAACCGGTCGTCCACGACTTCCTGTACCGGTGACGGCAAACGGGGACGCAGCGCGGCGAGTCCGGGCGGGTCGGTGCTGGTCATCGAGCCATTGTCACCCGCACGTGGGGAGGAGGGGGCGCGAGGCCGACGCCCTCGGTACTCCCGGGCACCCGGTCCGCGTCCCGGACGCGGCGCCTTCGCCGGACGCCTCACTTTCGAACGCCGTGACGGCCCCCCTGCCCAGCAGCGCGAAGATCCATTCCCGCTCTTTCGGGTAATAGCACCACCGCGTCGCGTGCGGAAGGCTTGCGGGTGCACATCGATGCCCGAGGCATGGGGGCGTCGGTCACAACCGGGAGGGCAGTTCTCTATGTCGGTAGGCGAAGAGGTCCGCACGGAGCAGACCAAGCCGCAGCAGAGTCTCGGCACGGCGGCCGCGCGGAACCTGGCCACCACGACCAAGTCCGTGCCGCAGATGCAGGAGATCAGCTCGCGCTGGCTGCTGCGGATGCTGCCCTGGGTCGACATCCAGGGCGGCACGTACCGGGTGAACCGCCGGCTCACGTTCGCCGTGGGGGACGGCCGGGTGACGTTCGTGAAGACCGGCGACCGCGTCGAGGTCATCCCGGCGGAACTGGGTGAGCTGCCGGCGCTGCGGTCGTACGAGGACGAGGACGTGCTCTTCGAGATCTCCCGCCGCTGCGAACAGCGGGAGGTCCCGGCCGGCGAGGTGATCGCCTCCTTCGGCAGCCCGTCCGATGAGGTGTACCTCCTGGCGCACGGCAGGGTGGAAAAGGTCGGCACCGGCCCCTACGGCGACGACGAGTCCCTCGGAGTCCTCGCCGACGGCGCCTACTTCGGCGACGAGGCGCTGCTCAACGAGGACGCGATCTGGGAGTTCACGGCCCGTGCCCTCACCGCGTGCACCGTGCTCGTGCTGCCCCGCCAGGACTTCCAGCAGATCGCGGAGCGCTCGGACACCCTGCGCGAACACCTCCAGCGGCGCCGCTCGATCCCCTCGCAGCGCTCCAACAAATACGGCGAGAAGGAGATCGACCTCTCCGCCGGTCACTCCGGCGAGCCGGACATCCCGCACACGTTCGTCGACTACGAGGGCAGCCCCCGTGAGTACGAACTGAGCGTCGCCCAGACCGTACTGCGCATCCACACGCGCGTGGCCGACCTCTACAACCAGCCCATGAACCAGACCGAGCAGCAGATCCGGCTGACGGTCGAGGCGCTGAAGGAGCGCCAGGAGCACGAGCTCATCAACAACCGGGACTTCGGGCTGCTGCACAACTGCGAGTACGACCAGCGGATCCAGCCGCACGACGGTGTGCCCAGCCCGGACGACCTCGACGAGCTGCTCAGCAGGCGCCGCGGCACCAAGATGCTCCTCGCGCACCCGCGGGCCATCGCCGCGTTCGGCCGCGAACTCAACAAGCGCGGGCTGGTGCCCGAGACCATCGACATGACGGGCAACCGCATCCCGACCTGGCGCGGTGTGCCGATCTTCCCGTGCAACAAGATCCCGGTCTCTGACGCCCGTACGACGTCCATCATCGCCCTGCGTACCGGCGAGGCCGACCAGGGCGTCATCGGTCTGCGCGCCTCCGGCATCCCGGACGAGATCGAGCCGAGCCTGTCGGTGCGCTTCATGGGCATCAACGAACAAGCCATCATCAAGTACCTGGTCACGGCGTACTACTCCGCCGCGGTCCTGGTACCGGACGCGCTCGGCGTCCTGGAGAACGTCGAGATCGGCCGCTGGCAGTGACGCTGCCGGCAGACCGGCCGTGTCCCCGCCCGTCGGGGCGGGTACACCCTCGGGGCACGCGCCCAGCGACAGCGGAGGCACCACCCTCCGCTCATCCTCCGAGGCGGTCCCATGAGTGAGTCCCTCACGGAGTCCAGGACGGAGCCGACGCTGCCCGCCCCGGGCCGGCAGAGGTACGCCGAGCCCCGGCAGGCCGCCGGAACACCGGGACGACGAGGGACCATCGGGACACAGCGGGACGGCCGGCCGGCGCCGACCGAGGGACACGAGGCGGTCATGGTGCTGGAGCGGGCCCGGGCGGAGGTCGATCCGGTGCTGCGGACCGCGCTCGGCTCGCTGCCCGGGCCGATGCGCCGGATCGCGCTTTACCACTTCGGCTGGGAACACGCCGACGGCACCGCGGCGGAGGGGAACTCCGGCAAGGCCGTCCGGCCCGCTCTGGTCCTCGCCGCTGCGGCCGCCGGCGGCGGGTCCGAGGCGCGGGCGGGGGCGGCTCGGGCGGCGGCCGCGGTGGAGCTCGTCCACAACTTCACACTGCTGCACGACGACGTGATGGACCGGGACACCACCCGCCGCCATCGCCCCACCGCGTGGTCCGTGTTCGGCGACGCCGACGCCATCCTCGCCGGGGACGCCCTGCAGGCGCTGGCCCTGCGGCTGCTCGCCCAGGACCCGCACCCGGCGGCCCCGGCCGCCGCCGCCCGGCTCGCGGACTGTGTGGTCGAACTGTGCGCGGGGCAGCACGCGGACACGGCGATGGAACGCCGCGCCCCGGTGGAGGTCACGCTCGACGAGGTGCTCGCCATGGCCGAGGCCAAGACGGGCGCCCTGCTCGGGAGCGCCTGCGCCATCGGCGGGTTGTACGCGGGCGCCCCGGAGGCGGACGTGACGGCGCTGGACGCGTTCGGACGGGAGGCCGGGCTCGCCTTCCGGCTCATCGACGACGTCATCGGCATATGGGGCGACCCTCGACGCACCGGCAAGCCCGTCGGTGCCGACCTGGCCGCCCGCAAGAAGTCGCTGCCGGTGGTGGCGGCCTTCGCCTCCGGCCACCCGGCGGCGGCCGAACTCGCCGCGCTGTACGCACGACCCGGCGAGACGGACGACCTGGAGCACATCGCCCTGGCAGTGGAGCGTGCGGGCGGCCGTGACTGGGCCAGGGCCAGGCGGCCGACCGGATGGCCCGGGCGATGCAGCAACTGGCCCGTGCGGTGCCGGACCCGGAGGCGGCGGGCGGTCTGCTGGCCCTCGCCGAGTTCGTGACCCGGCGGGCCGGCTGACGCCCGCGGCAAGCGGGCGGCCGTCAGCAACCGGTGATCGGCCAGGGCCGACGAGCGGCAGCACCGGCGACGCTCCTCAGGCCACCGGCGGGCAAGACCCCGGAGCGCCCGGGGCCGTGCGGCTCCTGACCCCGCACGGTCACCGGCCTCCGGTTGGCGGGTCCCGCACTGCCCCACGGTGTGCGGGGCCCGCCTCCTTCCCGGGACGGTTTCCCGGACGATCCCGGAGGTCCGGACCGCCTTCCGTACGGCTGCCGTATCGATCGACTTTGGGCAAACGTTCGACTGAATCCCGCCAAGATCCTGCTCGCATCGCTCCGTGCGGGCCAACCCCCCTACGATCAACGCCCGTCGGGACGACCGAAGGGGCGGGGCATGGGTGTGGCCATCCGGACGGCGGGCGCAGGGGACAGGGAGCTGATCGTCCGGCTGCTGGACGAGGCGTTCCAGGACGACCCCGTGAGCGGCTGGGTCTTCCCCGGAGTGGAGGAGCGCCGAGCCAAGCACCCCGGGCTCATGGCCGCCTTCACCGACATCGTGCTCGCGGCCGGCCGCATAGATGTCACCGAGGACGGCTCGGCCTGCGCCCTGTGGCTCTCCATGCCCGCCCAGGACGGCCCCGACGAGCACGACGGCGCCGCCGAGGACGAAGGACCGGCCCAGGTGCGGGAGGCCGTCGACCCCGACAACGAACGCATCGAGCTGATCGGCAGGCTGACGGCCGCGATCCACCCCACCGGGCGGGCCCACGAGTACCTGTGGATGATCGGCGTGGCACCCGGCCGCCAGGGCGAGGGTCTCGGCACCGCGCTCATCGAGGCCGTCCTCGACCGCTGCGACCGTGAGGCCCTGCCCGCCTACCTGGAGGCCAGCAGCGCCCGCAGCCGGACGCTGTACGAGCGCCTGGGCTTCGAGCTCGCAGGCCCGGTCCTCGACCTCCCGGACGGCCCGGCGATGTGGCCCATGTGGCGCGAGCCCGGCCCGCACCGGCAGCCCGCCTAGGCCCGACCGCACGACAGCGGGGCCGGCCGCACCCACTGCGCGACCGCGGTGGCGGCTCTCCTCCGCCCGGCTTCCGGCGACACCGGTGGGCTCTCCTCCGCCCGACCCGCTCCGGCACCACCGGCCCTAGCTGTGCTGTCCCGCCCGGCCCTCCTCCGGCAGCACCGTCGCCACGATCCGTTCCACGAGCCCGTCCGGTACGCCCACCCCGGGCAGGACGCCCTCCAGCACGCCCGGCAGGGTCAGATGCTCCAGGAGCAGTCCGAGCATGGCCAGATACAGCACGGCGACGGACTCGTCGCCGCCGGGGAGTCCGGCCGTGCGGTGGAACTCCATGGCCTCCTCCAGGTCGCCACGCACCGACTTGGTGTAGGAGGCGAGCAGTTCGGGGCGCCGGGTGGCCTCCAGGCGTAGCTCCATGAGGGCCAGGTAGCCCGTGCGGTCGCGGGTCGCGCGGGCCATGAGGTCGTGCATGAAGGCTGTCACCAGGGAGCGGTCCTTCGGCCGGGTCATCAAGTCGGCGACCACCTCGGGGTCGGGCGCGAGCCGTACGTGCAGCCGGGTGTCGATCTGGCGCAGCAGGTCGGCCCGCCCCGTGAAGTAGTTGGAGGCGGTGCCCACGGGCACCCCGGCCTCGGCGTCCACCGCGCGGAACGTCAGCCCGCGCGCCCCCTCACGCGCGAGCACCTCGACACCGGCGTCGACGAGCGCTGCCCGGCGCCCGGGGTTGCTGACCATGCGGAGTCCCTTCTCCCACTTTCGATGATTCCGGGTTGCTCCCTTGCAACCACTACACCAGAAGTACTACAACTTAAGTTGTTGCAGCGACAGCCTACGAAAAGAGACCGGCTTGCGAAAGCTCACGTACTACATCGCCTGTTCCCTCGACGGCTTCATCGGCGACCCGGGCGGCGACGGCACGGCGATGATGCGCCTCCTCGACGAGGAGTTCCTCGACTTCCTGAAGACGGAATACCCCGAGACGATTCCCACCCACGGCCGCCGGGCCATGGGCATCGACGACCTGCCGAACAAGCGCTTCGACACCGTCATCCAGGGGCGCGGCAGTTACGACCTCGCCCTCGACGAGGGCATCACCAGCCCCTACGCCCATCTGCGGGAGTACGTCGCCTCCAGCACCCTGAAGGAGTCGCCCGATCCGAGCGTCGAGATCATCGCGGACGACCTGGCCGGAAAGGTCCGCGAACTGAAGGCGGAGGACAGCGGCTTCGACATCTACCTCTGCGGTGGCTCGCAGGTCGCGGGGGAACTGCGCGACGAGATCGACGAGCTCGTCATCAAGACCTACCCGCTCGTCTACGGCGCGGGCATGCCGATGTTCGGTTCCGGGTTCGCGATCTCGGAGTTCGCCCTGGAGTCGGTGCGCACGTTCGGCAACGGCGCTCTGGTGCGCACGTACAGCAGGAAGCGCTGAGCCCCGGACCGGCCTACGCTGAGGACATGGGCAGCGAAGAGCACGTCTGTCCCGGGTGCGGACAGCCGGTGGACACGGTCGTCCGGCGTCACAAGACGCTGGGCACCTGGGTCCCCCGATGGGTGGCGGGCCCGTGCCGCAACCCGGAGTGCGGGTCCTACGACGCGGAAGCCGCCGAGAGCGGCCACCCGGTCGAGGGCGCTCGCAGCAGGGAGGTCCCCGCGACCCCCGAGGAGACCACCCCGGACGGGCCCGGAACGGCCCCCGGGGAAACCGTCGCCGAAAATTCCTGAGCCCGTGTCGAGATGCGCCACCCGGCTCCGACGTCCCCTGTGAAGAGCCGCCCACCGGGGCGGTGAGAGCCGAAGGAGCGGACTGATGAAGTACCTGGTCATGGTGCAGGGCACGCAGGCGGACTACGAGGCCATGCGGGGCGAGGCGTCGGCGGACTCCCCGGCCTGGAGCGAGGAAGAGGTGCAGACGATGTTCGCCTACATGGGCGCCATCAACGACGACCTCTCCGAGAGCGGTGAGCTCGTCGACGCCCAGGGCCTGGCCGAGCCGGCGCAGACCCGGCACGTCACCCTCGGGGACGACGGCAAGGCCGTGATCACCGACGGGCCGTACAGCGAGACCAAGGAGCTGCTGGCCGGTTACTGGGTCCTGGAGTGCGAGAGCCTGGAGCGGGTCACGGAGATCGCCGACCGCGTCTCACGCTGCCCCCAGCCGGCCGGTGCCCCCGCCCATCCGGTCGTGATCCGCCCGATCATGGACGGCTCCGGGGACCTCTGACGGACGGCCGGCAGCGACGGGCCCGCCCGTGAGGACCATGCCCGAGATCGAGGACCTGCCGCGCGGCAACGCCCCAGGTCCTCGGTGCGCTGGTCAGACGGTACGGGCACTTCGACGCCGCCGAGGACGCCCGTACAGGAGGCGCTGCTCGCGGCGGCAGGACAGCGGCCCGAAGCGGGCGTGCCCGGCAATCCGCGCGGCTGGCTGATCAAGGTCGCCTCGCGGCGGCTCGCCGACGCCCTGCGCAGCGACCGGGCCCGGCGGCAGCCCGAGGAGCGGGCTGCCGCGCTCACGCCCCGGGACGCCTTCACGGCCCCGCCTCCCGGGGTTCCGGGATCAGGAAGGCCCGCCGTCCGCGCACAGCGTGTCGTCCTCGCGGGGCGCCCGCACACCCGGGAGATCGCGCGCGAGAACTCGGGGGAGGGACAGCCGGGCCAAGCAGAAGGTGCGGGGCCTGGGCTTCGGCCGCCCGGACCGCTGCGACCCGCGCCCCGACCTCGCCGAGGCCGTGGACGAGGCCCCGGCCACGAGCAGCGGCCGCCGTCCGTCCTGCAGACCCTCTGTCTGATCTTCAACGAGGGCTACACGGCCACCTCCGGCGCCGCGCTGCAACTCCGGGACCTCGCGGGCGAGGCCGTGCGGCTGACCCGCACGGTCCACCGGCTGCTGCCCGGCGACCCCGAGGTGGCAGGTCTGCTCGCACTGATGCTGCTCACCGGCGCCCGGTGACGCGCGCAGCGGTCCGCACGGCGAGCTGATCCCCCTCGACGAGCAGGACCGCGGACGCTGGCACCGGGCGGCGGTCGAGGAGGGCGTCGCACTGGTCACCCGGGCCCTGTCCCGGGGCCGTTCCAGCTGCGGGATGGGCCTGGACGACGTCCTGGTGGGCCTGGCCCCCGGCCCGGTCGAACGCCTCAACCGCGCGGTCGCCGTCGCCACGGTCCACGGCCCGAAAGCAGGCCTCGCCGAAGTCCATACCCTGACGGGCGAGTTGAGGGGCCACCGCCTGGACGCCGTACGAGGTCACCTCCTGGAGCGGGCGGGTGCGCCCGAAGCCACCCGGGCCGCCTACGAGTCGGCGGCGGCGCAGACCCTCAGCCTGTCCGAGCAGCGTTATCTCCGGTCCCGGGCGGCGCGGTTGGGCGACTAGCCTGAGAGGCATGGGTGTTCCGGGGGAGCGGCGCCGCACGGTGTGGCGCCGGGTGGTGATCGGGTGGGCGCTGCTCGTGGCCGTCGCGGGCGGTCTGACGCTGTGGATGCAGGACTCCACGGAGCCGCGGGGGCCGTACGTCTGGCAGCGGACGAATCCCGACGAGCCACCGGACCTGCCGCCCTGCCCGACGACCGGGGAAGCCGGGCTCGCCGCCTGCGCCTACGTCGACACCCCCTGACCGCGCGACCCGCCCGTCACGGGATCCCGGGTCGTCAGGCAGTACGTGCCGCCCGACGGGTCGCGCATCACCGTCCAGCCGGAGAAACCGGCGACGAAGGCGGCCCCGAGCCGCTCGTGGTGTGCCCGGGTCGCCGTGACGTCCGCGCAGGCGAGGTCGAGGTGAGCCGAGGCCGGCCCCTCCTCCCCGAGGCGTTGCAGGAGCAGACGGACCGGCAGGCCGGGCGGCGGCTTCACCACGTGGAACTCCGGCAGGGCGCCCGGCAGCGACTCCCAGCCGTCGAGCAGCGCGCTCCAGAAGGCGACCTCGCCCTCGTAGGCCGAGGGCGGGACGTCCACGCACACCTGGTCGAGCCGGCTGCCCCGCACCACACCCGGCCGCGACGACTGACCGCGCCAGGGATCCGCGCAGAACAACTGCCCGCCGGGCGAACGCAGCACGACGAGCGACCCGAGGTCGGCCACCACACCCGCGCCGAGCCGTACCGCCGCGGCGGCGAACTCCGCCACGTCGTCCACGCAGAAGTCGAGGTGCGCACCGCCGGAACCCGGGCCGACCGCCTGCACTTTCACGTACGCGTCGGCGCCTTCGGGGAGCAGAGTGACGAACTCGTCGTGCTCCCCCCGCAGTTCGGACAGGCGGGTGTCCGTGACCGCCGTCCAGAAGCCGCAGGCGGCGCCGAAGTCCTGACGCGGGCGGTCGATGAAGGCGTACGTCCATCTGATCCTCATGGGCGCGATCGTAGAGGGACGTTCCACCGCCACCTGCGTGAACCTCGACCGGCCCTCGCCGCACCGATCCCGATCCACCGGCCCGCGCTGTTTGCATTCAGCAATGGACCACATCACGTTCCTCGTGGCGGCCGTCATCATCACGGCACTCGCCTTCGACTTCACCAACGGTTTCCACGACACGGCGAACGCGATGGCCACGTCCATCGCCACCGGCGCGCTCGCACCTCGTACGGCGGTCCTGATCAGCGGTGTCCTCAACGTCGTCGGCGCCTTCCTGTCCACCGAGGTGGCCAGGACCGTCTCGGACGGCATCGTGAACGACACGCTCGTCTCCCCGGGCATGATCTTCGCGGGGCTGGTCGGCGCCATCCTGTGGAATCTGCTGACCTGGCTGATCGGTCTGCCCTCGAGCTCCTCGCACGCCCTGTTCGGCGGGCTGATCGGGGCCGTGTGGGTCGGGGCGGGCAGCCACGGCGTGGACTTCGGCAAGGTCGTCGAGAAGGTGCTGGTGCCGGCGGTGGCCTCGCCCGTCGTGGCCGGTGTCGCCGCGCTGCTCGCCACCCACCTCGCCTACCGGCTCACCGACCGGGCCGACGGGGACTGCGTCACCCGGAGCTTCCGCGTCGGCCAGATCGCCTCCGCCTCGCTGGTCTCCCTCGCCCACGGCACGAACGACGCACAGAAGACCATGGGCGTCATCACCCTCACACTGATCTCCGCCGGCGCCCTCGGCCACCATGCCGGGCCGCCCCTGTGGGTCGTCGCGTCCGCGGGCCTGGCCATCGGCCTCGGCACCTACCTCGGCGGCTGGCGGATCATCCGCACCCTGGGCAAGGGCCTCGCCGAGATCCGGTCGCCGCAGGGCTTCGCCGCCGAGACCGCCTCCGCGGCGGTCATCCTGACCTCCACGCACCTCGGCTTCGCGCTGTCCACCACCCAGGTGGCCTCGGGCAGCATCCTGGGGGCGGGCCTCGGCCGCAGGCTCGCGGAGGTCCGCTGGGGCGTAGCGGGTCGGATGGCGGTCGCCTGGGCGGTCACCCTGCCCGCCGCCGCGCTGGTCGGCGGACTGGCCGCCGCGATCGTGCGCATCGGCGGCGACATCGGCACGGCTGCCGTCGCCGCGACCGGCGCGGCCCTCGCCGTCGCCATCGTCGCCATCTCGCGCCGCGACCCGGTGGACGCGCACAACGTCAACGACGCCCGGGACGGCACCCGTCACACCGAGCCGTCGGCCAAGGTCGGCACGGCCGCCTGAGCGACGGTGACGCGAGCGTGGAGACGCCCGCCCCGGCCCGCCGGAGGCGTAGGGAGAGCGAAGGCCCCGTACCCGGCAACGGATACGGGGCCCACCGTCCCCTTTCACTCGGCCGGCGACATCGCGGGCCGGGCGATACGGAGGAAGATCAAGCCTTCTTGGTCTCCCAGAAGATCTTGTCGATCTGGGCGATGTAGTCCAGCGCCTTCTGGCCGGTGGCCGGGTCGGTCGAGCCCTTGGCGGCCGAGAGGGCCTTCAGGGTGTCGTTGACCAGCTGGTGCAGCTCCGGGTACTTCTCGAAGTGCGGGGGCTTGAAGTAGTCGCTCCAGAGCACCGAGACGTGGTGCTTCGCGAGCTCGGCGCGCTGCTCCTTGATGACGGTGGCGCGCGCCTGGAAGTGCGGGTCGTCGTTGGCGGCCATCTTCTCCTGCACGGCCT
This sequence comes from Streptomyces sp. NPDC126510, assembly GCF_040302345.1. Classification (NCBI taxonomy): domain Bacteria; kingdom Bacillati; phylum Actinomycetota; class Actinomycetes; order Kitasatosporales; family Streptomycetaceae; genus Streptomyces; species Streptomyces sp. NPDC126510. The sequence goes on from NZ_JBEORR010000013.1 coordinate 101,700, forward strand.
TCACCGACTCCGCCTCGATGCGGGCCTGGGCGGGGTCGTACACACCGCAGGGAAGGTCGCAGTGGGCACTGACCTTGACCTTGGGGGCAAACAGGCGGGAAAGCATGGAGCATTCCTTCCTCGTGATCGTCTTCTCACAGGGGACATTACTCCGTGAGGGACGGCTTTTCGCGGGTGCCCCCATGGGCTTAGGACAAAAGTCCGGGGTGAGACTGAGACTGGTGGACGAAGAACCGGGGAGGTGCCGGGTGATGCCGGAGCTGTCGCAGGAGTCCGAGCGGGGGAGACCGGCCCCGCCCTTCGGGGTGGCCGAGGTCACCGGGCCGTCCATGGTGCCCACGCTCTACCACGGGGACCGGCTCCTGGTGCACTACGGGGCCCGGGTCAGGCCCGGCGACGTCGTGGTGCTGCGGCATCCCTTCCAGCAGGACCTGCTGGTCGTCAAGCGGGTCGCCCAGCGCCGTGACAGCGGCTGGTGGGTGCTCGGGGACAACGCGTACGCCGGCGGCGACAGCACCGACTACGGCGTCGTGCCCGATGAACTCGTGCTGGGACGGGTCCGGTTCCGCTACCGGCCGCGCAGGTCCGGCCGGCGGTCGCCCTGGGCGCTGCTGGGCTGGGCGCTGTCGGCGGCCAGGCCCGTGCTCTCGGGCAGGTCGGGCCGGGTGGCCTCCAGGCGTTTGCGGGCGCGGTAGGCCGCCACGTTGGCGCGGGTCGCGCAGCGGTCGGAGCAGTAGCGCCGGGAGCGGTTGGTGGAGGTGTCGAGATAGGCGTTGCGGCAGGGCGCGGCCTCGCACAGACCGAGGCGGTCCGCGCCGTGCTCGGTCAGATGGAACGCCAGACCCATCGCCGCGATCGCCGCGTAGCCCGCCGTCGCGTTCGACGGGTGGTCCGCCAGGTGCATGTGCCACAGGGGGCGGCCGTCGTCGTCGCGGAAGTCGTGCCCGGAGATCTGCGGGCTCACCGGGAACTCCAGCAGCAGTGAGTTCAGCAGGTCGACGGCGAGCCTCTCGTCCCCGGTGTCGGCCGCCTCGAAGACGGCACGCAGCCGCGCCCGGACCGAGCGGAAGCGGGTCACGTCCGCGTCGGTGGCGCGGCGGGCCGCCGACTGGCTGGGCCCGAACAGGTCGCGGACGGCCTCCACCGACGTCAGGGCGTCCTTGCCCCGGGCCGGTTCCTCGGTGTTGACGAGGCGCACGGCGTAGTCCGAGTAATAGGCCAGTTCCACTTGTAGTCCTTACGGAGGGGCTTTGAGGTCGAGGGCGTGCACGTGTAAGAGCTGATGATGCTTCCAGGGTATTACGAGGGAGGGGCTCGATGACGGACGCCGACACCACCACGGCCACCGCCGACTGGCACGCCTGGCAGAAGAGCTGGGACCGGCAGCAGGAGTGGTACCTGCCCGACCGCGAGGAGCGGTTCCGGATCATGCTCGACATGGTGGAGGCACTCGTGGGCACCGCCCCGCGCGTCCTCGACCTCGCCTGCGGAACCGGCAGCATCACCGCCCGGCTGCTCGCCCGCTTCCCGGCAGCCACCAGCACCGGCGTCGACCTCGACCCGGCGCTCCTGGCCATCGCCGAGGGCACCTTCGCCGGTGACGAGCGGGTCGGCCTGGTCACCGCCGACCTCAGGGATCCCGACTGGCCCTCGAAGCTGCCGTACGACTCCTACGATGCCGTCCTGACCGCGACGGCCCTGCACTGGCTGCACCGGGAACCCCTCGCGGACCTCTACGGCCAGGTCGCGGGACTCGTCCGCGCCGGCGGTGTCTTCATGAACGCGGACCACATGATCGACGAGTCGACGCCCCGGATCAACGCGGCGGAGCGCGCGCAACGGCACGCCCGTATGGATCAGGCCAAACGGGACGGCATCCTCGACTGGGCCGAGTGGTGGCGGCTCGCGGCCGAGGACCCGGTTCTCGCGGGACCCACCGCCCGGCGCTACGAGATCTACGGCGAGCACGCGGACGGCGACATGCCGTCGGCGCAGTGGCACGCGCGCGAACTGCGCGACAACGGGTTCGGCGAGGCCAGGCCGGTGTGGTGCTCGCCCTCGGACACCCTGCTGCTGGCCCTCAAGTAGCGCAGACGAAGGGGGCGGCACGGAAACTCCGTGCCGCCCCCTCGCCGTGCGTACCGTCAGAGCACCTTGGACAGGAACGACTTCGTCCGCTCGTGCTGCGGGTTGGTCAGCACCTCGCGCGGGTGGCCGGATTCGACCACCACGCCGCCGTCCATGAAGACCAGGCTGTCGCCCACCTCGCGGGCGAAGCCCATCTCGTGGGTGACGACGATCATCGTCATGCCGGACTCGGCCAGGTCGCGCATGACGTCCAGGACGTCACCGACCAGCTCCGGGTCCAGCGCCGAGGTCGGCTCGTCGAACAGCATCAGCTTCGGGTCCATGGCGAGGGCCCGGGCGATGGCGACGCGCTGCTGCTGACCGCCGGAGAGCTGGGAGGGGTAGTTGCCCGCCTTGTCGGCCAGGCCCACCCGGTCCAGCAGTTCCAGGGCGCGCTCGCGGGCCTTGCCCCTGCTCACGCCCTTGACCTGGACCGGCGCCTCCATGACGTTCTCCACGGACGTCATGTGCGGGAACAGGTTGAAGCGCTGGAAGACCATGCCGATGTCCCGGCGCTTGACCGCGACCTCGCTGTCCTTCAGCTCGTAGAGCTTGTCGCCCTTCTGCCGGTAGCCGACCAGCTCGCCGTCGACGTACAGACGGCCGGCGTTGATCTTCTCCAGGTGGTTGATGCACCGCAGGAAGGTCGACTTGCCGGAGCCGGAGGGGCCGATGAGGCAGAACACCTCGCCGGTCTTCACCTCCAGGTCGATGCCCGTGAGGACTTCTACGGGGCCGAAGGACTTGTGGACGCCCTCGGCCTTGACCATGACGGTCATGCGGTGCCTCCCTTCGGCTTGGAGCGGCTGGACAGGGAGAGCACGTTCGCCCTGATCTTCTGGAACGGCGTGGCCGGCAGGGACCGGCTCGAACCACGCGCGTAGTACCGCTCCAGGTAGTACTGGCCGACGCTGAAGACCGAGGTCAGCAGCAGGTACCAAGCCGCCGCCAGGAACAGCATCTCGGCGGGGGCACCGGATGTCTGGCCGATGTCCTGGGCCGCGCGCAGCAGTTCCGGATACTGGACGACCGAGACCAGCGAGGTCGTCTTCAGCATGTTGATGACCTCGTTGCCCGTCGGCGGCACGATCACGCGCATCGCCTGCGGGATGACGATCCGGCGCAGCGTCCTGGCGTGGCTCATGCCCAGGGCGTGCGACGCCTCGGTCTGGCCCTCGTCGACCGAGAGCAGACCGGCACGGCAGATCTCCGCCATGTACGCGGCCTCGTTCAGGCCGAGGCCCAGCAGCGCCGTCAGGAACGGGGTCATGAAGTCCGACCACTCGTCCTTGTAGAACGGCCCGAGGTTGATGTACTCGAAGACCAGGCCCAGGTTGAACCAGACGATCAGCTGGACCAGGACCGGGGTGCCGCGGAAGAACCAGATGTAGAACCACGCGATCGACGAGGTCACCGGGTTCTTCGACAGGCGCATCACGGCGAGCAGGACGCCGCCGATGATGCCGATCGCCATGGACAGGACGGTCAGCAGGAGGGTCTTGCCGACGCCGTCCAGGATGCGGTCGTCGAAGAAGTAGTCCGGGATCGCGCCCCAGTTGATCTTGCCCTGGGAGAACGCGTAGACGATGCCGCCCAGCAGGGCGAGCGCGACGACGGCGGAGACGTACCGCCCGTAGTGCCGGACCGGGATGGCCTTGATGGCCTCCGGTCCGGCCGGGGGCGTGTCGGCCGGCGTCTTGTCGATGTCAACAGTCACGGGTGTTGCCTTTCAGTGCCGCTGCGCTGCGGTCACTTGCCGCCGTTGATGGTGGCCGCGTCGATGGAGCCGTCCGTGACGCCCCACTTCTTCATGATCTTCTCGTACTCGCCGCTCTTGATGACGGCGTCGAGAGCGGCCTTCAGGGCGTCACGCAGCTGCGCCTGGTTCTTGGCGACCGCGATGCCGTACGGGGCGGCCTCGACCTGCTCGCCGACGATCTGGAAGTCCTTGCCGCCACCGGAGGTCTTCACCGCGTACGCGGCGACCGGGAAGTCGGACGAGCCGGCGGCCGCGCCACCAGCGCGCAGACGGGTCTGGGCCTGCTGGTCGTTGTCGAAGGCCTCGATGGCGATCTTCTTGCCGGCCGGGCACTTCTTCGACTCGGCCTTGGCGAGGTCCTCCGAGACCGTGCCGCGCTGCAGCACGATCTTCTTGCCGCACAGGTCGGACCAGGTCTTGATGCCCTGGTCGTCACCCTTCTTGGTGTAGATCGACACACCGGCGGTGAAGTAGTCGACGAAGTCGACGCCCTCGCCGACCTTCTTGCCGGTGTCGGAGTCGATGCCCTCCTGGCGGTCCTTGGTGTCGGTCATCGCGGACATGGCGATGTCGTACCGCTTGGAGCGCAGACCCGTGATCAGCGTGTCGAAGGTGCCGTTCTCGAACTGGAAGTCGACCCCGAGCTGCTTGCCCATGGCAGCGGCGAGGTCCGGGTCGATGCCGACCACCTTGCCGGAGCCGTCCTTGAACTCGACCGGGGCATAGGCGATGTCGGAGCCGACCTTGATGACGCCCTTGTCGCGGATGGCCTGCGGCAGCTTGTCCGCGAGCGGGGCGGAGGCCGCGGTGTCGCTGGAGCCGGTGTCCTTGGTCTGGTCACCGCATCCGGTGAGCATCAGCGCGCCTGCGACCGCGATCGCACCGACCGCTGCTAGCCGGGAGTGCGCGGCGGTCGTACGACGGGTGGAGCTTGCGGTCATGGTGGGTTCCTCCGGCGGATGGGTGGAGTTGCCGATGGGGCGGGCCGCCGCCGATGGGATCGGCACGGCCGGGGCACGCCGAAGGTTTCGGCAGTGCCGTGGGTCGACGAGAGCACACCTCTTCGAGTGCCGCGACCTCGTGTGATTACGGCATCTTGCCATTCGGACTGCGCGATTCTGGGGGCCAGCCATGTCAAAATCGGATAACGGGCGACCCCCGAACCGCATCACTCCGGTACATCACGGCCGGACCTTCTATGGGAATCACCCGTTCCGGCAGGAAGATCTTCGGTAAATCCCGAGATTTCGATACGGGGACCGCGAACTTCACTGATGGTTGAGTGGGTGTAGCTCGTTTGTCCAGGTCTTGTCCCTATTTTGGACGAAGAGTCAGGCCCCCGTCATGTGACCTTCGCGTTATGGACTCGTCGGCGACGCGGTCCGTCCGGTAAGAAGGGTCTTTACACCCCTCATCCGGGGCTCAGGGCGCGTGTGCGGCGCGCCCGTCGCGTACGCGCCCGTACGGATACCCGTACAAGCACGACATGGGTCTACGCGGTGCCCGCCCACCCCTCACCAGGAGTGGCCACCCTCAAAACAATGAAGATCTAAGGGGTAAAACGAAGTGGCAGCGGAGATCGTCAATCCTCGCAGCGAGAGCAAGACCGGCGATACGGATCACGAGGGCAGTGCGGAGCCCCTCGACTCCTTCGACCCGGCGTTCGCACTGCACCGCGGCGGCAAGATGGCCGTGCAGGCCACCGTGCCGGTCCGCGACAAGGACGACCTGTCCCTGGCGTACACGCCCGGCGTCGCGAAGGTGTGCAGCGCGATCGCGGAGCAGCCGGAGCTCGTGCACGACTACACGTGGAAGTCGTCGGTCGTCGCCGTCGTGACGGACGGTACGGCCGTGCTGGGGCTCGGTGACATCGGGCCCGAGGCCTCCCTCCCGGTCATGGAGGGCAAGGCGATCCTGTTCAAGCAGTTCGGTGGCGTGGACGCGGTTCCGATCGCCCTGAACTGCACGGACGTCGACGAGATCGTCGAGACCGTGGTGCGGCTCGCGCCGTCGTTCGGCGGCGTCAACCTGGAGGACATCTCGGCACCGCGGTGCTTCGAGGTCGAGCGGAAGCTGCAGGAGCGGCTGGACATCCCGGTCTTCCACGACGACCAGCACGGCACGGCCGTGGTGACGCTGGCGGCCCTGCGGAACGCCGCGCGGCTGAGCGGGCGGGCCCTCGGGGAGCTGCGGGCCGTCATCTCCGGCGCCGGCGCGGCCGGTGTCGCCATCGCGAAGATGCTGGTCGAGGCCGGCATCGGGGATGTCGCGGTGGCCGACCGCAAGGGTGTCGTGTCGGCGGACCGGGACGACCTCACGCCGGTGAAGAAGGAGCTGGCCGGATTCACGAACAAGGCCGGGATCACCGGGTCGCTGGAGGCGGCGCTGGACGGGGCCGATGTGTTCATCGGCGTGTCCGGTGGGACGGTTGCGGAGTCCGCGGTGGCGACGATGGCCAAGGGCGCGTTCGTTTTCGCCATGGCGAACCCGAACCCCGAGGTGCATCCCGAGGTCGCCCACAAGTACGCGGCGGTCGTCGCGACCGGGCGGTCGGACTTCCCGAACCAGATCAACAACGTGCTGGCTTTCCCGGGGATCTTCGCCGGGGCGCTGCAGGTGCGGGCCTCCCGGATCACCGAGGGGATGAAGCTGGCCGCCGCGGAGGCGCTGGCGGCCGTGGTCGGGGACGATCTCGCCGCCGACTACGTCATCCCGTCGCCGTTCGACGAGCGGGTCGCTCCGGCTGTCACGGCCGCGGTGGCGGCGGCTGCTCGGGCGGAGGGCGTGGCCCGGCGCTGACGGTGATGCCGACGCTGGTGTGAGGTGGCCCCGCCCGGGATCGGGTGGGGCCATTTCTTTGCGCTGGGGTGGGGCTGTTCGGGTGGTGCGGGGTGCGCGGCTTCGCGTGACGCCGGGTGGTGGGTCGGGGCCGCGCCGGGGGTGTCCGTCCTCGGAACGGCGCGATGGGATCCCACGCCGACTGACTGTCCGTTGACGCGCCAACCGTTGCGGGCGGACACCCCCCGACACGGCCCCTTCTCGCCGTACGCGGGTGCGGGAGCGTCCCGCCTCGCGTCGAATCCGCACAGCACCGCCGCCTGCCTGGCAAGAGGGCGTGTCTCACAGGGGCGGATGGTTCCTTCGGTCCCTCGCGGAACCTATCGTCAAGGTCATGTTCGCTGTCTACGCCGCCCGAATCGACCGCGACCAGCCGCTGTCCGGCCTGGAGTTGGGGGAGCGTCCGGCTCCCGAGGCCCGTCCCGGCTGGAGCACCGTCACGGTCAAGGCCGCCTCCCTCAACCACCATGACCTCTGGTCCCTGCGGGGCGTGGGCCTCGCAGAGGACAAGCTGCCGATGATCCTCGGTTGTGACGCCGCCGGTGTCGACGAGGACGGCAACGAGGTCGTCCTGCACTCCGTGATCGGACAGAGCGGGCACGGGGTCGGCCCGAAGGAGCCCCGTTCCATCCTCACCGAGCGTTATCAGGGCACCTTCGCGGAGCAGGTCTCCGTGCCGACCTGGAACCTCCTGCCCAAGCCCAAGGAGCTCTCCTTCGCGGAAGCCGCCTGTCTGCCCACGGCGTGGCTGACCGCGTACCGGATGCTGTTCACCAATGCGGGGGTACGGCCCGGGGACTCCGTGCTGGTGCAGGGCGCCGGCGGCGGTGTCGCGACGGCCGCGATCGTGCTGGGCAAGGCCGCCGGGCTCCGGGTCTTCGCCACCAGCCGCGACGAGGCCAAGCGGAAGCGGGCCGTGGAGCTGGGGGCCGTGGAGGCGCTGGAGTCGGGGGCGCGGCTGCCGCAGCGGGTGGACGCCGTCATCGAGACCGTCGGGGCCGCCACCTGGTCGCATTCGGTGAAGTCGCTGAAGCCCGGCGGCACGCTGGTCATCTCCGGCGCCACCAGTGGCGACCGGCCTTCGCACGCCGAGCTGACCAGGATCTTCTTCCTCGAACTCAAGGTCGTCGGGTCCACGATGGGCACCAAGGACGAGCTGGAGGACCTGCTGTCCTTCTGTGCCGCCACCGGGGTGCGGCCGGTCATCGACGAGGTCATGCCGATGGACCGGGCGCGTGAGGGCTTCGAGCGCCTGGCCTCGGGTGAGCAGTTCGGGAAGATCGTGCTGACGAATTCCTGAGTGCCCTCAGAGGTGCGTTGACGGTCGGTCCCGGGTGGACCGGCCGTTTTCGTCTGTCAACTGTGGTTGACGCGAGGGGATTGTCAACGTAGGTTGACTTCATGACCGAAGCAACGGATCTGGCCGAGCGTGCGGGTGACCGTGATCCACGGGTCGGCCTGCGGGCCGTCGCCGCGCTGCGTCGGCTGCTGGAGCAGCTGGAAGCCGTACAGGTGCGCAGCGCGCGCAACCAGGGCTGGTCGTGGCAGGAGATCGCCACCGAACTCGGTGTGAGCAGGCAGGCCGTGCACAAGAAGTACGGGAGGCATTGATGTTCGAGCGGTTCACCAAAGACGCCCGGGATGTAGTGAAGAGTGCTTACGCGTATGTGGAGGGGAGCGGTGAAGGCGGGCGGTGCGTGGAGCCCGAGCACCTGCTGCTGGCCCTGCTGGACAAGGAGGGGAGTCGGGGGTCCTTCGCGCTCGCCGCTCTCGGGCTCGGTGAGGGCCGGGAGTCCGTGCGCGAGGCGCTGCGTGAGGCGCGGCGGCGAGCCGGGCTGACGCAGGCCGAGACCGATGCGCTCGCGGGGCTGGGGATCGACGTGGCGGAGATCGTCGCCCGGGTGGAGGAGACGCACGGGGTCGGCGCCCTGGCCGGTGACCGGACGGACAAGCGGTGGTGGTCGGGCCGTACCTCCTTCGGGCGGGGGGCCAAGGATGTGCTGGAGCGTTCCTTGCGGGTCGCACTCGCCCAGCGGGACCGGCACATCGGGGACGAGCACATCCTGCTGGCGCTGACCATCCGTCCCGGAGTGCCGGCCGAGGTCCTCGCCGACCGCGGGGTGACGTACGCGTCCCTGACGCGGGTGCTGTACGGGAGTGGCGGCGAGGCCAAGGCCGGCTGAAAGGCTGCGCGCCGGGTGCCTACTTCTGCTGCGCGCGCAGGAGGGCTCCTATGTGGGCCGCCGCCGTCGACAGATGGCGGCGGGCGTCGTGCAGTTGGCCGGGGGTCACGCCGTGGTCGCGAGCCGCGTCACGGATGTCGTCCCGGAAGCGGTCGAGCAGACGGTCCAGGTCGCGGGCCGGGTCGCCGGTGGAGTCCGCGGTGTCCTCGTGGGCCCAAGCCGGTTCGTAGGCGGCCGGGAAGTCCTCCGGGGGCTTGGCGTGGGTCGGCTCCGCGGCGGGCTTGCCGGTGCCCGGCCAATCGAAGCCCAGGTCCTTGCCGAAGTCCTTGCCGTAGTCCTTGCCGAACTCGCCCACCTCCTTGACCAGTTCACTCAGGCCCTCACGCAGCCCCGTCGGCCAGTCACCCCGGGCGAAGTGGTCCTGCACCTGCTCCTGGACACGGCGTGTGATGCGCTGCACCTGTTCCTGGGCCTGGACCCGGGCCTGCTCCTGGGCCTCCTTCGCCTGGCGGCGGGCGCGCTGGGCGTCCTCGCGGGCGCGGCGGCTCTCGTCCTTGGCGCGCCGGGCCTGCTCCTTCCACTCCTGCCGGGCGCGGCGCATCTCCTCCTTGGCGATGCGCCAGGCCTCCTTGTCGCCGTACTGCGAGAAGTCGCCGTAGGGGGTGCCCGTCGTGTCGTCTGCCGTGCTGCCGTTGCCCCGGCGGGCCTCCGTCGCCGCCGCGCGCATCTCGCGGCGCAGGTCGCCGGCGGCTCCGCGCACGTCGGCCTGGATCTCCGCGGCCAGCTCCGCGACCGACTCACGGATCTCCAGCTCCAGGTCGGCCAGCTCGCCGCTGCGGTCGGCCAGTTCGGCGCGGCCCGTGTCCGTGATCGAGTAGACCTTGCGGCCGCCCTCGGTGGTATGGGTGACCAGGCCCTCGGCCTCCAGCTTGGCCAGACGCGGGTAGACCGTGCCCGCCGATGGCGCGTACAGCCCCTGGAAGCGCTCCTCGAGGAGGCGGATCACCTCGTAGCCGTGGCGGGGCGCCTCGTCCAGCAGCTTCAGCAGGTAGAGGCGGAGACGGCCGTGGGCGAAGACGGGGGGCATGTCAGAGCACCTTCTTGTCGGTTGTGCCGTCGGCCGGGACGGTGGCGGGGGCATCGCCCGGGCCGGAGACGGAATTGTCTCCCGAGCCGTCCCGGGCACCGCTCGCCGGGGCTGCCGCCGTGCCACTGCTGCCGGGCCGGGCGCCCCATGGCGCGTCGTCGTGATCGTCCTCTCCGGCGGGGCGACGGAGCAGGGCGATCGAGCCGGAGACGGTGGTGGCCCGCAGTTTGCCGGTGCCCGCGCCGAGCCGGCCCGTGATCTTGTGGGTTCCCCACTGGCCGTGCACCCGCAGGCCTTCGAAGGCGTTGGAGAGGGCGCCGCTCGCGGTGTTCGCCTCGACCTCCGCGTCCGCCGGGTACGGCAGCCGGATGGCGATCTCGCCCGAGACGCTGGTCAGCCGGACGTCCGTCGGGCCGTTCGGGTCGAGGTCGACGATCATCGAGCCGCTGACCGTCTCCGCCCGTACGGAGGGGCCCGAGCCCTCGATCACCGTGAGGTCGCCGGAAACGGAGTTGAACCGCAGGTCGCCCGTCACGCCCTGGGCCTCCAGGCCGCCGGAGACCGTTTCGGCGCGCACCGGCCCGGACAGGCCCACCAGTGTCGTGTCGCCCGTGACGCCCTTCACCACCGACGGGCCGTGCATGCCGGAGATCACGGCGGCCGCGCCCACGACGCCCACCTCCACGCGCGTGCCGATGGGGACGGCCAGGGAGACCACCGCGCTACGGCGCCAGCCCTTGCGGTCCAGCCACTTCAGGAAGCCCTTCCATGGCAGGTCCTCGTAGGCCACCGTGAGTGTGCCGTCCTGGTGGGTCACCACCAGAGGTGGCCCCTCGATCTCGGACACCTCCAGGCGGGCGGAACCTTCGTCCGTGCCCACCACGTTCACCGTTCCGTTGACGAGACGTACCCGCAGGGCGCTCACGGGCGCGTCGAAGGTGAGCTTCCTCGGCTCTGTGACGGACCACTCGGACATGGTGGAGACCTCCCCGACTCGACGCGCCATATCGCGTCCTCTCGTATTCACGATATATCGCGGTCGGGGAAAGTCAAGACACCCATTTCGGGGACGGGTGGACGGTCAGAAATGCTCAAATGGGATGAATCGGCCTAGCGTGTGACCATGTCGACGGAAGCTGCTCGCACCGGACCCGTGCCCGGGGCGCTCCTGCTGTGCCGGGCGGCACCCGCGTCCGTAGCTCCTGTCGCCCGGCTGCTGCGCGAACCGATGCGGCTCATTCGCGCGGGTGACGAGTGGAGCGTCCTCGTCCCCGGCGGCGGGCCCTGGCGGGACGGCATCGAGCCCGTCGACCGCGTGGTCACCGGCTGGGCCACGGCCCTCGCCGTCGGCGCGCCCTGGCCCGTCATCGCCCTGTGGTGGGACACCGACCACGCGGGATTCACGCTCGCGTCCGGCTTCCGCCGCCCGGTCGGCTTCGTGTGGCTCGCCGGCGGCGTGCCGGTGGGGGAATCCGAGGCCCTGCACACCTTCGCCGCACGGTTGGGTCTCGATCCCGTCCTCGACGTCCAGGCCCTCGACGAGCTGGCCGAACCCGACTCCGAGGCCGACGCCCGCACCCGTCTGCGCGGGCTGCTCGCGGTCCTCGCGCGCCAGGGCGTCGTACTGCCCGCAGGACTCGCCCCCGGCGCACCCGCCGACCGCCTCCTGGAGGCCGCCGCCCGCGTGCCGGGCAGCCTGCCCGTCGAATGGCCGGGCCGACGTGACGCGGTCGCGGAACGCGGCACCGTCGACCACGGCCGCCTCGGCCTTTGGATGCCCTGGGCCGGCGGCCCCGGGGCCCGCGCAGTGGCCCTGGCGCAGGTGGCGGTGGGCGCGCCACTGCTGTCCTGGGGCCTGCGCAGGCGCAGCGGCGGCTGGGGCTGGGTCACGGCCGGAGCCGTGCTCCTCGCGCACGGCGCGGCGGGCCTGACCTGCACCTTCACCACCCGCGCGACTGACGCCGGGGAGTGGCCGAAGCCCTGCTCCTAGCGCACGGCCGCCGGGCCCGACCTGTGCCCTGACGCACTTGCGCGGCTGACGCCTCGAAAGCGGATGGAGCCGGTCCCCGCGCGTCGTTCTCGTAGCCGC
>NZ_JBEORR010000013.1:113881-252911 GCF_040302345.1 Streptomyces sp. NPDC126510
CCGGAGCCGGTCCTACGCATCGTTCTCGTAGCCGCCGGAGGGCCCGTGCGCGTCGTCCTCGCAGCGGCCGGTACCCGTCTCTGCGCGTCGTCCTCGTAGCCGCCGGAGCCGGTCCTACGCATCGTTCTCGTAGCCGCCGGAGGGCCCGTGCGCGTCGTCCTCGCAGCGGCCGGTACCCGTCTCTGCGCGTCGTCCTCGCAGCTGCCGGAGCCGCCCCTACTCCTCGTCCTCGTCGTCCAGCCGCGCCAGCCACGTGGCCAGCCGCTCCACCGGCACCTCGAAGTCGGGGTTGAGATCGACGAACGTCCGCAGCTGCTCGGCGAGCCACTCGAAGGTGACTTCCTCCTCGCCGCGCCGCTTCTCCAGTTCCTCGATGCCACGGTCCGTGAAGTACATGCCTCAAGGATAGGTGCGCGAAAACGGCCGGGCCGCACCCCCGGAGTGGGGATGCGGCCCGGCCACGCGGAACGCGCGAGGCGATTACGCCTCGAACACCTCACGCACCAGCTGCTCCTGCTCGGCCTGGTGGCGCTTCGCGGAACCCACCGCGGGGGACGAGCCGTGCGGGCGCGAGATGCGCCGCAGCCGCTCGCCGTGCGGGACGTCCGCGCCGACCGCCAGGTCCAGGTGGTCGATCAGGTTGAGCGCGATGAACGGCCAGGCACCCTGGTTCGCCGGCTCCTCCTGGGCCCACAGGTACTTCTCGGCGTTCGGGTACTTCTTGATCTCCGCCTGGAGCTCGGCACCCGGCAGCGGGTACAGGCGCTCGATGCGGATGATCGCCGTGTCCGTGACGCCCCGCTTCTGACGCTCGGCTTCCAGGTCGTAGTAGACCTTGCCGGCGCAGAAGACGACCTTCTTGACCGCGGCCGCGTCCACCGACGCGTCGCCGATGACCGGCTGGAACTGGCCGGTCGTGAACTCCTCCGCCTTCGCCGCCGCGGCCTTCAGGCGCAGCATCGACTTCGGCGTGAAGACCACCAGGGGCTTGTGGTGCGGGTTGTGCACCTGCCACCGCAGGAGGTGGAAGTAGTTCGACGGCGACGTCGGCATGGCGACCGTCATGTTGTTCTGCGCGCACATCTGCAGGAAGCGCTCCGGGCGGGCCGAGGAGTGGTCCGGGCCCTGGCCCTCGTAGCCGTGCGGCAGCAGCAGGACGACGCCGGACGTCTGGGCCCACTTCTGCTCGGCCGACGAGATGAACTCGTCCACGACCGTCTGGGCGCCGTTGACGAAGTCGCCGAACTGCGCCTCCCACATCACGAGCGCCTCGGGGCGGGCCAGCGAGTAGCCGTACTCGAAGCCCATCGCCGCGTACTCGGAGAGGAGGGAGTTGTAGACGTTCAGCCGCGCCTGGTCCTCGGAGAGGTACTGCAGCGGCGTGTACTCGTCGCCCGTGCTGCGGTCGATGATCACCGCGTGGCGCTGGCCGAACGTACCGCGCTGCGAGTCCTGGCCCGCCAGACGGACCGGGACGCCCTCCAGCAGGAGGGAACCGATGGCGAGGGTCTCGCCCATACCCCAGTCGATCGTGCCGTCCTCGACCATCGACGCCCGGCGCTGCAGCTGCGGCAGCAGACGCGGGTGCACGGTGATGTTGTCGGGGATGTTGACCTGGGACTCGGCGATCCGCTTGACGACCTCCGTGGTCACCGCGGTGTTCACGGCGACCGGGAACTCGGCCTGCGGGTCCGTGGACTCGACCGTGCCCGGCTGGGAGGTGGCCTCACGGACCTCGGTGAAGACCTTCTCCAGCTGGCCCTGGTAGTCCTGCAGCGCCTGCTCGGCCTCTTCGAGGGTGATGTCGCCGCGACCGATGAGGGACTCGGTGTAGAGCTTGCGCACCGAGCGCTTCTTGTCGATCAGGTCGTACATCAGCGGCTGGGTGAAGGCCGGGTTGTCCGACTCGTTGTGACCGCGGCGGCGGTAGCAGATGAGGTCGATCACCACGTCCTTGTTGAACGCCTGGCGGAACTCGAAGGCGAGCCGCGCGACGCGGACCACGGCCTCCGGGTCGTCGCCGTTCACGTGGAAGATCGGGGCCTCGATCATGCGGGCCACGTCCGTCGCGTACATGGAGGAACGCGAGGACTCGGGGGCCGCGGTGAAGCCGACCTGGTTGTTGATGACGATGTGGACCGTGCCGCCGGTGCGGTAGCCCCGCAGCTGCGACATGTTCAGGGTCTCGGCCACCACGCCCTGGCCCGCGAAGGCCGCGTCGCCGTGGATCGCCACCGGCAGGACGGTGAAGTCCGTGCCGCCCTTGTTGATGATGTCCTGCTTGGCGCGCGAGACGCCCTCCAGGACCGGGTCCACCGCCTCCAGGTGCGAGGGGTTCGCGACCAGGGAGACCGCGATCTGCTCGCCGTCGAGACCGGTGAAGGTGCCCTCGGCGCCCAGGTGGTACTTCACGTCACCCGAGCCGTGCATCGACTTCGGGTCGAGGTTGCCCTCGAACTCGCGGAAGATCTGCGCGTACGACTTGCCGACGATGTTGGCGAGGACGTTCAGGCGGCCGCGGTGGGCCATGCCGATGACGACCTCGTCCAGGCGGGACTCGGCGGCCGAGTCCAGCACGGCGTCCAGCAGCGGGATGACGGACTCGCCGCCCTCCAGGGAGAAGCGCTTCTGGCCGACGTACTTCGTCTGCAGGAACGTCTCGAACGCCTCGGCCGCGTTCAGGCGGCGCAGGATGCGCAGCTGCTCCTCGCGCTCCGGCTTGGAGTGCGGGCGCTCCACGCGGTCCTGGATCCACTTGCGCTGCTTCGGGTCCTGGATGTGCATGAACTCGATGCCGGTGGTGCGGCAGTACGAGTCGCGCAGGACGCCGAGGATGTCGCGCAGCTTCATCATCGACTTGCCGGAGAAGCCGCCGACGGCGAACTCGCGCTCCAGGTCCCACAGCGTGAGCCCGTGCTCGGTGATGTCCAGGTCGGGGTGCTTGCGCTGCTGGTACTCGAGCGGGTCGGTGTCGGCCATGACGTGGCCGCGGACCCGGTAGGAGTGGATCAGCTCGAAGACGCGGGCGGCCTTGGTGACGTCGTCGTCGTGGCTGGCGTCGATGTCCTTGAGCCAGCGGACCGGCTCGTAGGGGATGCGCAGCGCCTCGAAGATGTCGTCGTAGAAGCCGTTCTCACCGAGCAGCAGGTTCGCGACGATCCGCAGGAACTCGCCGGAGGCGGCGCCCTGGATGACCCGGTGGTCGTAGGTCGACGTGAGCGTCATGACCTTCGAGATGCCGAGCTTGTTCAGCGTGTCCTGGGACGTGCCCTGGAACTCCGCCGGGTAGTCCATGGAGCCGACGCCCATGATCACCGACTGGCCGGGCATCAGCCGCGGCACGGAGTGGACGGTGCCGAGGCCGCCGGGGTTGGTCAGGGAGACCGTCACGCCGGTGAAGTCGTCCATGCCCAGCTTGCCGTCGCGGGCGCGGCGGACGATGTCCTCGTAGGCCTGCCAGAACTCGAAGAAGTTCAGGGTCTCGGCCTTCTTGATGCCCGCGACCACGAGCTGGCGGTCGCCGTTGGGCTTGACCAGGTCGATGGCGAGGCCGAAGTTGACGTGCTCCGGCTTGACCAGGGTGGGCTTGCCGTCCTTCTGCGCGAAGGAGTAGTTCATCGACGGCATGGCCTTGATGGCCTGCACCATCGCGTAGCCGATCAGGTGCGTGAAGGAGATCTTCCCGCCCCGGGCGCGCTTCAGGTGGTTGTTGATGACGATGCGGTTGTCGAACAGCAGCTTCACCGGGACCGCGCGCACGGACGTCGCCGTGGGCACCTCCAAGGAGGCGTTCATGTTCTTGGCGACCGCGGCGGCGGGGCCGCGCAGCACGACCTGCTCGGGGCCCGAGGGGGCCTCGGCGGCGGGTTCGGCCTTCTTCGCCGCGGCAGCCGGCTTGGCGGCGGGCTTCGCGGCCGGGGCGGCCTGCGCCGGAGCGGGGGCCTTGGCCGGGGCGGCGGCCTGCGCGGGGGCCGGGGCCTGCGCGGCGGGCTTCGCCTGGGCCGGAGCCGGGGCGGGGGCCGGCGCTGCGGCGGGCTTCTCGGCCGCCGGGGCGGAGGCCTGGGCGGGAGCGGCCGGGGCGGCCGTCTGAGCGGTGGTGGTCCCCGCGGCCCCCGCGGCCGCGGTACCCGCCGGAGCCGGGGCGGCAGCCGCCCCTGGCTTGTAGTCGGCGAAGAAGTCCCACCAGGCTCGGTCTACCGAATTCGGGTCCTGGAGGTACTGCTGATAGATCTCGTCGACGAGCCACTCGTTGGCACCGAACGACGCGGCAGGGTTCTTCCCCGCTTGGTCGGTGTCGGTCGAGATGCTCGAGTTACTGGGGGACTGTGGCGACACGGCGGCAACCGCCCTCTTCCGCTTCACAAGATGATGGACAGCGGGAATCAAGGCTACGCCCCTCGGAGGGGGAAGGTCAGGCCGGGCCCGTTCAACGTCGTGCACATCACATCTGGAACCGTGTTTCGGGGCTTGAAATGGCGGGAAACAAGCGTGGTTCCGCTTTATGAGGCAAGAGCAGGGGAGGCCCAGGGCGCCGATGGCGCGGGCCCGTGCCTGATCACACGTGTCCGTCAGCGCGGACGCCCGTGGATCTTGTGGCTCCGCTTCGAACTTTACGTCAACTTGGCACAGATGACAGTCCCGGAAGAGTGACAAGAATCCGGCAACCCCGTTCGGATTCGGCCACTCCGATCCGGCCCCCGTGCAGGTCCACCGCCCAGCGGGCGATGGCCAGGCCGAGACCCGTGCCGCCGTCGCTGCCCGGCCCCTGCGGCCGCTTGGCGCTGCCGCGGTTGAAGCGCTCGAAGACGCGGTGCCACTCGGACTTGGGAATGCCGGGGCCCTCGTCCAGGACCTCCAGCTCCAGCGACTCCGGCAGGGCGCCGCGCCGCGCCTTGACCGTCACCCGGCCGTGCGGCGGACTGTGCTTGACCGCGTTGTCGATGAGATTGGCGACGACCTGGTGGATGCGCTCCGGGTCGGCGTGCGCGGTCAACTCCGGTGGATGGACGTCGAGGTGCAGATGGACGTCCGTACGGGTGTGACTGCCCGAGCCGGTGGCGATGCCCGCGCGTACGGAGGCGACCATGTTGGCCTCCTTCAGTACGCCGGACAGGTACGGCCACACCTCGAACCGCCGCTGTTTCAGCGGTACGACGCCGTTGTCCAGGCGGGACAGGTCCAGCAGCGTCTCCACCAGCCGCCCGAGGCGCTCGGTCTGCTTGAGGGCCGTGCGCATGGTCTCCGGGTCGGCCTGCGTGACGCCGTCGACGATGTTCTCCAGCACCGCGCGCAGACCCGCGATGGGCGTGCGCAGTTCGTGCGAGACATTCGCCACGAGTTCCTTGCGCTGGCTGTCCTGGGCCTCCAGCTCGTCGGCCATGGCGTTGATCGTCACGGCCAGGTCGCCCAGCTCGTCACGGCGGTTCTCCCGCGTGCGGCGGGTGTAGTCGCCCTGGGAGATGGAGCGGGCCACCGCCGTCATCTCGTCCAGCGGCGCGGTGAGTGAATGGGCTACGAACTGCGTAATGAGAAGCGTGGCGATCATCGAGAAGACCGTGATGAAGCGCAGCTCCGTCTTGGTGTGCACCGCGATCACCGACAGACCGGTGGTGATCAGCACCGAGATGACGACCAGCGCACCCAGCTTGGTCTTGATCGAGAACGGGCTCACCCCGCCCCAGGGGTTCTCCCCGGGGTTTCTCCGTGCGGCCGGCCCGCCGCTCATGGCGTCGGGGTCTCCAGGGCGTAACCCACGCCGTGCACCGTGCGGATCCGCTCCGCGCCGATCTTCCGGCGCAGGGCCTTGATGTGGCTGTCGACCGTGCGGGTGCCGGAGGCGTCCGCCCAGTCCCAGACCTCGGCGAGCAGCTGCTCACGGGAGAGCACCGCGCGCGGGGTGTTGGCCAGGCACACCAGCAGGTCGAACTCGGTGGGCGTGAGGTGGACGTCCTCGCTGCGCACCCGGACCCGGCGCTGTGCGTGGTCGATCTCCAGTTCGCCGAGGCGCAGGATGCCGGAGCGGGGGGTGGCCGCCGCGATGGCGGCCCGCTCCACCCGGCGCAGCAGGACGTGCACGCGCGCCGCCAGCTCCCGCATCGAGAACGGCTTGGTCATGTAGTCGTCGGCGCCGACCCCGAGGCCGACCAGCATGTCGGTCTCGTCGTCGCGCGCGGTGAGCATCATCACCGGCACGGGGCGGGCGGCCTGCACACGCCGGCAGACCTCCAGGCCGTCGAAGCCGGGCAGCATGATGTCGAGGATCAGCAGGTCGGGCTGCCACGCCTCGGCCGTGTCGACCGCGGCCGGGCCGTCGCCCGCTGTTTGCACGAGGAATCCCTCGGCCCGCAGGCGGGTCGCGATGGCGTCCACGATCGTCGCGTCGTCCTCGACCACCAGGACCCGGCGCTGCGCGCCCGGAGTAGCCGTCGCCGAACCGTTGTGGGAGGTCTGTGTCTGCTCCATCGCCCGCCCCTGGGGTGTGCTTTCCGGAATCAGTGGGGTGATTCCTTCTGACTGGCTATGCCTGCGCATGGTTGCGATTGACGCTTGAATGATCGGCGTCAGGGGAGCAGCGTACGGGGAGTCAGTACGCCTTTGCTATCCAGGGCGGATGGCAAGGTGCACGACGTCCGGAACGCCCCGGGCAACCGGGATCTCTTCGGTACGCACCTGCTGGAACCCGGCATTCCGCAAGGTTTCTTCGAATTCCGGAGACGGCTGGGCGGACCAGACGGCCAGAACCCCGCCGGGTCTCAACACCCTTGCGCAGCTTGCCAGTCCGGCGTTCCGGTAGAGATTTCCGTTGCCCTCGGTGACGGTCCAGCCGGGCCCGTTGTCGATGTCGAGGCACAGGGCGTCGTACGTGTCGGAAGTCTCATTGACGTGTGCGACGAGATCGGCCTCGACGATGTGCGTGCGGGGATCGGTCAGGGCCGCGGCGGAAAGCGCTGACAGCGGGCCGTCGCGATGCCACTCGACGATCGCGGGCTCGCGTTCCACCACGGTGATCCGCCCCCAGCGGGGGTCCGCCGCGGCGTGCGCGAGGGAGAAGCCCACGCCGAGCCCGCCGATCAGGACGTCGGGGCGGTTTCGGCCGGTCAGGGCGTCCAGCGCCGCCTCGACCAGCCGCCGCTCCGAGCGGCCGTCGGAGGTGTCCATCAGGAAACAGCCGTTGGCGATGATCTCCAGCCGGTCACCGTGCCGCCGCAGTACCACCTCACCGTGGGGGCCCTCGCGTCGGTCCAGGACGTCGGGGATGTCATACGAGGAAGGCATGGGGGCATCCTGGCAGGGGCGGAGGGAATGGCGCCTGGCATTTCGCCGGGCCCCGGGGGGACGCGGGGCGGGGCTTTCGGGTTGCTGTGAATCGGCTCTCGCGTGGCGAGGGTCACAGACAGCGGAGTGTCCGGAGCGAAGGCTGGGACGTGACGGAAGGAGTGCCCGTGGTGGAACGCACCGCGCCGCCCCCAGGGACGGCCGCGCCGACGCCGACGGGTGCGCCCGACACCCACGTGCCGGGGCTGCTGGACGGGGTGCCCCGGCAGCGGGGTCCGGGTGAGCGGGCGGTCGCGGAAGTACGGCAGCCCGGTCCGACGGCAGGGTCCCGGCGGCGACTGCGCCCCTGGCGGCTGCTCCCCACCCCCACCGGTACGCCGTTCACCTTCGGGTACGCGCTCCTCCTCTGCCTCACCTCGCTGATCGCCGCGCACGCGGATCCGGCGCTCGTGCACGCCCTGCTCCAGGGGTCCAGCACGGATGTGACGCACCTGGTGCGCACGCCGGAGCTGGTGCTGGTAGGCAGCGCCCTGTGGGTCGCGGGCGGGGTGACCTCGCCGTTCGCCCTGGCCTTCGTGCTGGTGCTGACCGCGCTGGAACGGCGGATCGGAGGCGCGCGCACGGCCGGCGTCTTCCTGCTCGGGCATGTCCTCGCCACCCTCGCGACCGAGGTCCCGGTGGGCCTCGCGGTCCTGGCCGGGCACCTCCCCGACAGCTCCCTGCACCGTCTCGACTACGGCGTCAGCTTCGGCGTCGCCGCCGGCATCGGCGCCCTGGCCGGTCTGCTGCCGCTGTGGCAGCGTCTGCCACTGCTGGCCGGGTTCGGCTGGATGCTGCTCCAGGACCTGCTCGCCTACGCCGATCCGATGACGAACTGGGGGCACCTCATCGCGCTGGGCATCGGGGTCGCGACCTGGCCGGTGGTCCGGCGCTGGTACGCGGCGCGCCTGGGCGTGGCCGGGGCCTGACCGCGCGGCCCTTCAGGTCGCCCGGCACGACTCTCCGGGCTCCGGGCGGCCCCTCAGGCCAGGGCGGAGGCCGGCGGGTCGTGCCGGGCGCTGGTCAGCGTGGCCACCACGCCCCAGCCCAGCGCCTCGTAGAGCCCTCGCCCCGCGGGTGTCCCGGCCAGGACGCCGGTCCGCGCCCCCTGCCGGGCGGCGGAGTTCTGCAGCGTCCTCATGACGAGGCTGCCCAGGCCCCTGCGGCGGTGTTCGGGGGCGGTCTCGATCCGGTCGGCGACGGCGGTCTCGCCCCTCGGGGCGATCTGGCCCCGCGCCGCCAGGGACCCGTCCGGCGCGGCCACCATCAGACGGGTGACCCCGCCGCGTGACCACTCGCGCAGCCGGTAGCCGTCCGGGGCGGCCGGGGCGTCCTCCGCCGCCAGGGGGACGGTCATCAGGTAGCCCGGCTCGGGGTCGATCCACCAGCTGTCGTCCAGCCAGCCGGAGACCACCGACGGGTCCCGGAAGGCCTTCAGCCACACGCCGTGCCCGGTCACCGCGCCGGCCACCTTGCGGACGGTCGTCTCGTCGAGGTCCTCACCCGTCGCGCCGAACACGTGCCGTGTGACGTGCCCGTACAGGCCCATGTCGATCGTCCAGCCCCACGGCTCGGCCGTGGGCGGCGCGGCCCCGCGCGACACGACCCACCCGTTCACCCATGCCTGCACGGTTCCGTCCACGCGTCCCCCGTAATGGCTGCAATGGCTTTACGTCTATTACCGATGGGGAGCCTACGCGCCCTCCCGCTCCCGGTGACACCGATGATCGCTGACAGCGAACAGCGGATGGGGAACATCCCGAGCCCCCCACGCATTGAGTCGACATAACTCAACTTGACTGCCGAAGGGGAGATCATGGCTGCTGAGTCCACGGCGTTCACACCGCTCACCCTGCCCGTGCTGCCGCTCGACGGAGAGGTCGTGCTGCCCGGGATGGTGGTCCCGCTGGACCTGAGCGATTCCGAGGTCCGCGCCGCGGTGGAGGCCGCCCAGGCCGCTGCCCGGTCAACGCCCGGTAAGCCCCGGGTACTCCTAGTGCCACGCATCGACGGGACGTACGCGAACACCGGTGTGCTCGGCACCGTCGAGCAGGTCGGACGGCTGGCCGACGGCGATCCGGGGGCGCTGATCCGCGGCCGCGGGCGGGTGAGGATCGGTGCGGGGACCACGGGCCCCGGCGCGGCCCTCTGGGTCGAGGGCACCAGCGTCGACGACACCGTTCCGGAGCCTCTGCCCGGTCAGGTCGCCGAACTGGTCAAGGAGTACAAGGCCCTCGCCACCGCCTGGCTGCGCAAGCGCGGCGCCTGGCAGATCGTCGACCGGGTCCAGGCCATCGACGACGTCTCGGCGCTCGCCGACAACTCCGGCTACTCGCCGTTCCTGACCACCGACCAGAAGGTCGAACTGCTGGAGACCGCCGACCCGGTGGCCCGGCTGAAGCTCGCCACCCAGCAGCTGCGCGACCACCTCGCCGAGCAGGACGTGGCCGAGTCGATCGCCAAGGACGTCCAGGAGGGCGTCGACAAGCAGCCAGCGCGAGTTCCTGCTGCGCCGTCAGCTGGACGCCGTGCGCAAGGAGCTGCGCGAGCTCAACGGTGAGCAGGAGGGCGAGGAGTCCGACGACTACCGCGCCCGCGTGGAGGCCGCCGACCTGCCCGAGAAGGTCCGCGAGGCCGCCCTCAAGGAGGTCGACAAGCTGGAGCGGTCCTCCGACCAGTCGCCCGAGGGCTCCTGGATCCGCACCTGGCTCGACACGGTCCTGGAGATGCCGTGGAACGAGCGCACCGAGGACGCCTACGACATCCAGGGCGCCCAGGCCGTCCTCGACGCCGAGCACTCCGGCCTGGAGGACGTGAAGGAGCGGATCACCGAGTACCTGGCGGTGCGCAAGCGGCGTACCGCCCGAGGGCTGGGCGTCGTCGGCGGGCGGCGCGGCGGTGCCGTGCTCGCGCTGGTCGGACCGCCCGGCGTCGGCAAGACCAGCCTGGGCGAGTCCGTCGCCCACGCCATGGGCCGCAAGTTCGTCCGCGTCGCCCTCGGCGGCGTCCGCGACGAGGCCGAGATCCGCGGCCACCGGCGTACGTACGTCGGCGCGCTGCCGGGCCGGATCGTCCGGGCCGTCAAGGAGGCCGGGTCGATGAACCCCGTCGTGCTGCTCGACGAGATCGACAAGGTGGGCTCGGACTTCCGGGGCGACCCCGCCGCCGCCCTCCTCGAGGTGCTCGACCCGGCGCAGAACCACACCTTCCGGGACCACTACCTCGAGGTCGAGCTGGACCTGTCCGACGTCGTCTTCCTCGCGACCGCCAACGTCCTGGAGGCGATCCCGGAAGCCCTGGCCGACCGGATGGAGATCGTCCGCCTGGACGGCTACACCGAGGACGAGAAGGTCGTCATCGCCCGTGACCACCTGCTCCCGCGCCAGCTGGAGCGGGCCGGGCTCGGCGAGGACGAGGTGGCCATCGACGAGGGCGCACTGCGCAAGCTCGCCGGGGAGTACACCCGCGAGGCGGGCGTGCGCACCCTGGAGCGGTCCGTCGCACGGCTCCTGCGCAAGGTCGCCGCCCAGCACGAACTGGGGGAGCGGAAGCTGCCCTTCACCGTCCGGGACGAGGACCTGCGCGACCTGATCGGCCGACCGCACCACGTGCCCGAGTCCGCTCAGGACCCGGCCGAGCGGCGGACGTCCGTCCCCGGCGTGGCGACCGGCCTCGCGGTGACCGGAGCGGGCGGTGACGTCCTGTACGTCGAGGCGTCCCTGGCCGACCCGGAGACGGGCGCGGCCGGACTGACCCTGACCGGTCAGCTGGGCGACGTCATGAAGGAGTCCGCACAGATCGCGCTGAGCTTCCTGCGCTCCCACGGCGCCGAGCTCGAACTGCCGGTGGCCGACCTGAAGGACCGGGGCGTGCACATCCACTTCCCGGCGGGCGCGGTCCCCAAGGACGGTCCGAGCGCCGGCATCACCATGACGACGGCCCTCGCGTCCCTGCTGTCCGGCCGGCTGGTCCGCACGGACGTGGCGATGACCGGCGAGACCTCGCTGACCGGGCGGGTCCTGCCGATCGGCGGCGTGAAGCAGAAGCTGCTCGCCGCGCACCGGGCGGGGGTCACCACGGTGATCATCCCCAAGCGCAACGAGCCCGACCTGGACGACGTCCCGGCGGAGGTGCTGGACAAGCTCGACGTCCACGCCGTCACCGACGTCCGCCAGGTCCTGGAGCTGGCGCTCGCGCCCGCCACCGCGGGTGCCACGCCGGAGGTTCCGGTGGCCGCGTGACGGAGGTCATCGGATGAGGGAAGGCCCGGGTTCTCCTGAGGGAGGCCCGGGCCTTCACCGTGTGGTGGCCCTGTGGACACGGACGCCCTGACCTGCGGAATACTTGCCGAACTGCGGTGATGGCAGCAGGTGGCGGAAAATTCAGGTACCGGCGTTCCACGACCGGGCGACGACCGAGGCAGGGGCTGACGTGCACGAGGGCGGCAACGACGACGGACACCGCGACGCCGGTGTGGCCGGAACCGGTGTGGACCAGCCCGCCTTCCTGGCGCTGGAGCGTGAGCTGACCGTACTGCTGCGGCGCGCCCGGGCCAGCCAGGGCGAGATGGCCCGCGAGGTCCACCCCGACCTGGAGTCGTCCGCGTACGGCCTGCTCGTGCGGCTGGACGAGTACGGGAAGCAGCGGGCCACCGAGCTGGCCGCCTACATCGGCGTCGGCAAGGCGACGATGTCCCGCCAGCTGCGCGCCCTGGAGGAACTCGGGCTGGTCGCGCGCGAGCCCGACCCCGCCGACGGACGCGCCTGGCTCGTCGCCCTCACCCAGGAGGGCCACGACCGCGTCCGCCGGGTCCGGGAGGCCCGCCGCGCCCGCTACGCCGGCCGCCTGGCCGACTGGGACTCCCGCGAGGTCACGGAACTGGCCCGGCTGCTGAACCAGCTCAACCGCGGCATGGAGAAGTAGGCCCCGGTCGAGAGGTAGGTCCTGGTCGAGAAGCAGGCCCTGGACGAGGTCCCGGTCGAGAAGCAGGCCCTGGACGAGAAGCAGGTCCCGGTCGAGAAGCAGGCCCTGGACGAGAAGCAGGTCCCGGTCGAGAAGCAGGCACTGGACGAGAAGCAGCCCCCGGTCGCGGTCGCCCGGAATGCGGGCAGCCGTCTAGAACTCGGCGAACACCACCGTCGCGTCGTCGTGCCTCTTGCCGCGGCCCAGGAACGTCGTGGCGGCGTCCGACCGCTCCAGCGCCCGGACGCGGTCGACCAGGGCCTGGGGGCCCTCCTTGCGGACGAGGCGGAAGCAGTCCGTCCAATCGCCCTCCTCGAACCGCTCGACCCAGCGCGTCGCGCCGTCCGTCAGCGCGGCCAGGGCCCGGACCTCGCGGCGGGGCACGGTTCCGGTCACCGCCCGGGCCGCCACCGAGGGGTCGGCGGCCGCCGTGAAGAAGCCGCCCTCCATGTTGCGGAGCGTGGAGTCCACCAGCGCGTCCGTGGCCAGCGCCGAGCGGGGGAGCAGGGCCAGCCGGTCGTCGAGGAGGGGCGTCACCACACCGTCCGGCGATTCCAGGAGCAGGGCCGAGTCGGACAGGACCAGATACTCCACCGTGTCCGGATTCCATCGGGCCGTGACCACCGTCGCCTGAGGAGTTCGAGGGTGAGAAAGGTCACAGGTTGCGGCGTGCGCCTCGGAGGTACGCGCGATGGCGTGGGACAAGGCGTCGACCAGGGGAACATCCGGGAGTGAAACGGTCAGTTCGGTCAGTGCTCCACCGAGGCGTGCGGTGAACCAGGGAACGGAATGCAGACAGCCCGTCCCGGTCCTCGGTGGCGTGACCCCGTCCAGGACGACGACCGAACCGCCCTGCCCCGAGGCCGGTAGCCCGACAGCGGCGAAGTCCTCGTTGGGGCGGTCGGCGTCTCCCGGCTCCGAGGCGAGTTCAGTGCGCATCCAGCCAGTCTGCACGAGCCCTTCACAACGCTCGCAGGAGACCGGCAATGGTTGCCCGACCGGCGCAGTCGCGCAGGTCAGACGCCAGGTTTGGGATGGAATGATTTGTTCCGGGAAGGCGTGGTGGCGAATACTGCCACCGGCCGTCGCCGTCGTCCAACCGGCCTGCCGCGCAAGGTCGCTGCATGGGCCTGCGGAACTTGCCCCTCAACTCCCCTCCGGGGTTCACTCCTTCGGGTGGCGGGTCAGGTGATGCGCGTGCGCTGCCCACCGGCGCTGGGAGGGTCGGGAAGTGTACCGGGAGTACGCACCAGTTGACGGAGCGTCATCCGGGCCCAAGGGTTCACGAGTCAGGAATGCGAGCACCGGTGCAGAAGACGCGGCCTCGTCGCACAGGCAAGCAGAAGGCCCCCGTTCAGGGCGCTGAGCCGACGCCCCCCACCGGCACGGGCCGCCCCACGCACGTGCGCAACCGGCTGATCGTGGCCGTGGCCGTGGTCGCCGCGGCCATCGCGGGGGCCGGCACCCCGTCCGTCCTGGCCGCCTCCGGGCAACTCCACGACTCCCAGTCACTGGTGACGCTCGCGGAGCAGACGCAGGACGCGCTCGCCCTCGCGCACTCCCTCGCCGACGAACGGGACGACGTCACCTCCTACATCGCGGCCGGGCGCCCCAAGTCCAAGGCGCCCTCCGAGCAGCGCAGCGCCCGGGTGGACCGGCAGGTCGAGGAGCTGCGCTCCGATACCGACACGCCCGCCGCGCTCCGCTCGGACCTCGACGGCATAGCGGCCGTGCGCAGGGCCGCGCTCACCGGCAAGAGCAGCGCCCTCGAAGCGCACCAGGCGTACTCCCGCGCCATCACCGAACTCCACGACCTCGCCGAGCAGTTGGCGCAGCGGACCCCGCCGCGCGCGGGTGCCGGCGGTTACGCGCTGGCCGAGCTGGACTCCGCCGTCCAGCAGGCCGCCGCGGCCCGCGGGCTGCTGCTCGCCGCGCTGAGCGTGCCGCGCAGCACCGAGACGGTCATCGACCCCGTCACCGGTCTGCCGACCCAGACCTCCGCCTCCTCGGACGCCGGCACCCGGCAGCGCGACGCCCTCAGCGCCGCCGCCCAGCAGGCCCGGCTGCGCTCCGACGCGGCCCTGGCCGACTTCCGCGACAGCGCGCCCAAGCCGGCCCGCGCCTCCTTCGACTCCACGGTCACCGGCACCGAGGTCAACTCCGCCGACAAGTACCTCGCCACCCTGACCGACCAGCCGACGCTCTCCCGCACCGACCTCGCCACCAGCACCAAGAGGCTGGACGCGGCCCTGTCCGCCCGCGTCGACCTGATGCGCGGCGTGGAGTCGGCCCTCTACGACCGCCGCACCAAGGACCTCGAGGCGCTGCGCGACGACGACGTCACCGCGCTGGAGATCCGCATCGCCGTGCTCGGCGCCCTCATGCTGCTCGCCGTCGGCGTCGCCACGGGCATGGCCCGCAGCCTCACCCGCCCCCTCGCCGTCCTGCGCCTGGGCTCCAAGCGCCTCGCCGAGGCCGACGACCCGGCGGCCGAGGAGCCGGTGAGGTTCACCGGCCGCAACGACGAGTTCGCCCAGGCCGTCCGCTCCGTCAACGCCCTGCACGCGCACGCGGCCGCCCTCACCGAGCGGATCACCACGCTGGAGTCCGACCGCAAGCACCTCGTCGGGCAGCGCCAGAAGATGGCCGACGCGCGCGAGGAACTGCGGGGCGAACTCGCCGAGTCCGCAGCCCAGCTGGAGCGGCTGCGCACGGCCATCGGCGGGACGTTCGTCAACCTCGCCCTGCGTACCCTCGGCCTGGTCGAGCGGCAACTGGCCGTCATCGAGAACCTGGAGGAGCGCGAGCAGGACCCGGACCGGCTCGCCACGCTCTTCAAGCTCGACCACTTCGCCACGGTCATGCGCCGGCACAGCGAGAACCTCCTCGTCCTGGCCGGTACCGAGCACGTCCAGCACGCCGCCGGACCGGTGCCGCTGGTGGACGTCGTCCGTGCCGCGGTCAGCGAGATCGAGCGGTACGAGCGGGTCCGGATCGCCGCGCTGCCGCCGCACGCGCACATCGCCGGGTTCGCCGCGGACGACCTCTCCCACCTGCTGGCCGAACTCATGGAGAACGCCACCTCGTTCTCCCCGCCGGACCTGCCCGTCGAGATCTCCGGCTGGCTGCTGGAGAACGGCGAGGTCATGCTCTCCGTCCAGGACGAGGGCATCGGCATGACCGAGGAGCGGCTGGAGCGACTCAACTCGCGCCTCGCCGACTTCGACCCCGAGGCGCCCTACGACCAGGAGGGCGAGGACGGTCTAGGACTCGGCCTGTACGTCGTGGCCCGGCTCGCCCACCGCCACGGCGTGCGCGTCCAGCTGCGCGAGCAGAAGCAGGGCGGTGTCGCGGCGGTCGTCGTCCTGCCGCGCACGCTCCTCGCCCCCGCCCCGCCCGCGGCGGTACCGACCGCCGGCCCCCTCACCGGCACGGCCCACTCCTACTCCTTCCCGGGCGCCGACGCCGAGGCCAACTCCAACGTCCTGCACGGCCGCGCCTCCGGCGACGACCCGTTGGTCGCCCTGGCGGAGAAGGCGGTACGCGAGGACGAAGCGGGGGAGAGCACGACAGCCGCCCGTCGCCCGGAACCGGCCGGGGAGCCGGAACCGGCGGTGGCGCCCGAGCCGTCCGAAGCGCCCAGGAGGCTGGAGGTGCCGGAGCCCTCCGGGTCGGCAACCCCGGCGACCCCGACCGGGTCGGCGGCGTCCGGCGAGCCGGGGGCACACGCCGAGCCGGGAGCCGCCCCGGTGGCGCCGGACGCCCCGGTGGCGCCCGCCGATCAGGCCGACCACGCCTCCCCGGCAGGGCCCGGCGACCAGGCCCCCCGGGTGTCCGCGGCAGGGCCCCACCCCACGGCCCACGCCTCCCGGGCGGTGCCCGGCGATGCGGCCGCCCACGGGTCCCCGGCAGAGACCGACCCCGCCGCCCATCCCGACCCGGCGACGTCCGGCGAGCCGGCGCCCGGCGAACTTGCGGCAGACCCCGAGGCGAGGCCGCACGCCGACCCGGACGAGACCGCCGCACCCGTGGAATCCTTTGCGGAGACCACGATGGAGCTGCTGATCCCGGCGCAGGCGGGAGAGCCGGACCCGGCGGGGCACGGACCCGCGGCCGACGGCGCCGAGACCGACCGGCACGGGCAGGACCCGGCCGAAGCCGCCTCGCCACACGAAGCCGCCACTCGCACAGGCGAGACCAGCCTGTTCGGGCAGCCCGCGCCCGAGGCCGCCTTCCGTACGGGCGAGACCGGCCCGCATGGGCAGCCCGCGTCCGGCGGCGGGGGCCGCACGGGCGGCGTGGACCTGGACGAGAGCCCGGAGCACGAGCGCGTGCCCGATGAGGAGGAGGACCGCGTCACCGACAAGGGCCTCCCCAAGCGCACTCCGAAGATCACCGCGCAGACCACCGCCCCGCGCCAGCGCAGCGGCTCCGTCGACGCCGAAGCCCTGCGCCGCCGCCTCGGCGGCTTCCGCCAGGGCGCCCAGGCGGGGTACCGCGACGTGGAGGCGGAGATCGCCGAAAGCACGGCCTCGCACCAGCGGCCGTCCACCGGCGCAGCACGACCAGCTGGATCCGAAGAATCCACGGGGGGCACAGTCGAGGAGGCAAGCAGTTGACCGCTCCCAGTACCTCCGGACTGATCGGACTGAGCAGTGAGGCCCGCAACCTGCACTGGCTGCTGACCAACCTCGTCGAGGAGGTGCCCGGCATCCTCTCGGTCGCGGTCGTCTCGTCCGACGGACTGCTCCTGCTCTCCTCCGACGACCACCGCAACAAGGAGGCCAGGGAGGCCCTGCAGGCCCGCGGCACCCGCCGCACCGGCCCGCGCGGCTCCGCCGCCGACCTGGCCACCATCGTCTCCGGCATCGGCAGCCTCACCATCGGCGCCGCCCGGCTGATGGACTTCGGCGGCGTCCGGCACACGATGATCGCGATGGACGAGGGCAGCCTGTTCGTGATGTCGATCAGCGACGGCTCGCTGCTCGGCGTCCACGGCTCCGCGGACTGCGACATGAGCGTGGTGGCGTACCACATGGCCCTGTTCGTCGGCCGCGCCGGTCACGTCCTGACTCCGGAACTCCGCAGCGAGCTCCGGAAGTCCCTGGAGGATTCCCAGACAACGGGGAGTGCCCGATGAGCAGTACGCCCAAGCAGCACCTCCCGGTCCGCGGCGGTGACCGCAAACCCGCCCGCGTCCGCCCCTACTCGCTCACCGGCGGCCGCACCCGGTTCGGCCACGTCCTCCTCGTGGAGACGTTCGTGGCGAGCACCGCCGCGCTGGACGCCCCGGAGGAGCGCAGGGAACTGACGAACGGTCATCTCTCCACCCGCGTCATGCCGGAGCTGAGGGCCATCGTCGAGCTGTGCCGCCGGATGCGTACGGTGGCCGAGATCGCCGCGCTGCTGAAGATGCCGCTCGGCGTGGTCCGCGTGCTCCTGAGCGACCTCGCGGACCAGGGAAAGATCCGTGTGTACGGAACGGGCACCGGCCATGGCACGGGCCGCCCGGACCGGGCTCTGCTGGAAAGGGTGCTGAGTGGACTCCGTCGTCTCTGACGCCGCTCACGGCGTCTCTGGTTCCTCCCCGTTCGGCCGGCCGGACGACGACATGCACGCCTGGGAGACGGACCGCACCCGTGCCCCCATAGCCACGAAGATCGTGGTGGCGGGCGGCTTCGGCGTGGGCAAGACCACGCTGGTCACCTCCGTCTCGGAGATCACGCCCCTGCAGACCGAGGCGCTGATGACCGAGGCGAGCGAGGCGACCGACGACCTCACCGCCACGCCGGGCAAGTCCACCACCACCGTGGCCATGGACTTCGGGCGCATCACGCTCGACGACGACCTGGTGCTCTACCTGTTCGGCACGCCGGGCCAGCAGCGGTTCTGGTTCATGTGGGACGACATCGTGCGCGGCGCGATCGGCGCGGTCGTCCTGGCCGACACCCGGCGCCTCAAGGATTGCTTCCCGGTCCTGGACTACTTCGAGAGCTCCGGGCTGCCGTACGTCGTCGCGGTCAACCACTTCGACGGCAGTGAGCTCTTCGAGCCGGAGGACGTGCGGGAGGCCCTGACCATCCCGCGACACATACCTGTCATGATCATGGACGCGCGTCGCCGGATCTCCGTGATCGAGACCCTCCTGGCCCTCGTGGGCCACGCGCTCGACGAAACCCCCGAGTAGAGGACAGCCCGCATGCGGAAGATACTCGTCGTCGGAGCCGGTCAGTCCGGGCTCCAGATCGCTCTCGGCCTCCAGTCACAGGGGTACGAGGTCACCCTGATGTCCAACCGGACGGCGGACGAGATCCGCACCGGCCGGGTCATGTCCACGCAGTGCATGTTCCACACGGCCCTGCAGCACGAGCGCGATCTCCAGCTGAACTTCTGGGAGTCCCAGGCCCCGAAGATCGAAGGACTCGGCGTCTCGGTCGCCGCCCCCGGCTCCTGGGCCGAAGGCCCCGCCGCCCGCGCCATCGACTGGCTGGGCAGGCTCGACGGTTACGCCCAGTCCGTCGACCAGCGCGTGAAGATGGCCGGCTGGATGGAGACGTTCGCCCAGCGCGGCGGCCAGCTCGTCATCCACGGCGCGGCCGTCGGCGACCTCGACTACTTCTCCCGCACCTACGACCTGGTGCTCGTCGCGGCCGGCAAGGGCGAGCTGGTCCAGATGTTCGGCCGCGACGCCGAGCGCTCCCCCTACAGCGAGCCGCAGCGCGCGCTGGCCGTGTCGTACGTCCACGGCCTGGGCCCGCGCCCCGAGCACCCGGGCACCGAGGCGGTCCGCTGCAACCTCGTGCCGGGCGTCGGCGAGCTGTTCGTCATGCCGACCCTGACCACCTCCGGTCGCGCCGACATCCTGTTCTGGGAGGGCATACCCGGCGGCCCGCTCGACGCCTTCAACGGCGTGAAGGACCCCGCGGAGCACCTCTCCCTGACCCTGGAACTCATGGAGCGGTACGTCCCCTGGGAGTACGCGCGGGCCACCAAGGTCGAGCTGACCGACGCCGGCGGCACGCTGGCCGGCCGCTACGCCCCCACCGTCCGCAACCCGATCGGCCGTCTGCCCGGCGGCGGGCTCGTGCTGGGCGTGGCGGACGTCGTCGTGGCCAACGACCCCATCACCGGACAGGGCTCCAACTCGGCGTCCAAGTGCGCGGCCGCGTACCTCTCCTCGATCGTCGAGCACGGCGACAAGCCGTTCGACGAGGAGTGGATGCGCGCCACCTTCGACCGCTACTGGAACACCGCCCAGCACGTCACCAAGTGGACCAACGCGATGCTCGCGCCGCCGCCGGAGCACATCCTCAACCTCATCGGCGCCGCCGGTGAGCTCCAGCCGGTCGCCGACCGCTTCGCAGGCGGATTCGACAACCCGGCCGACTTCGAGAACTTCTTCTACGACCCGGACAAGACGCAGGCCTACCTGGCCGAGGTGTCCGGCGCGGGCGCCGCGTAACCGTCGTAGCCCTCGTCGGACCCGTCCGTGGCACCCTCGGGGAGCTCCGGCGGCTCGTAGCGCCGCAGGGGCTCCCCGCCCGGGTCCGGCCGTACGGCACCCAGGACCGGGTTGGCCGCGATCGGTGAGACCTTGACCTTCGCGCCCGGCCGGGGTGCGTGGACGACCAGGCCGTCGCCGAGGTACAGCGCCACGTGGGTGGCCTTCGGGAAGTACACGACCAGGTCGCCGGGGCGCAGTTCGTCCAGCGGAATCCGCTCCAGCTGCTCCCACTGCTCCTGGCTGGTCCGGGGGACGGGCGTCCCGGCCTCGGCCCACGCCTGCGAGGTCAGCCCCGAGCAGTCGTACGTCCGCGGGCCCTCCGCGCCCCACTCGTACGGCTTGCCGATCTGCCGCACGGCGTAGTGCACGGCCCGGCCGCCCTCGGACGACGGCGTGCGGACGGTGTCGCCGGTGCCGGCGCGCTCGCCGTTCTCGCCGCTGTCGTCGACGGCTGCTTCGCTGCCGAGCGCGCCGGACGCCATGAACTTCTCCTGGGCCTTCGCGATGCCTCTCCGCTCGAAGGCGGCGAGTTCGGTGAGCTGTTCGCGGCTGAGGGAGGCGAGCAGCTCCTCGACGTCGTGGAGGCGGGTGCGGACCTCGTCGCGTACCTTCCTGCGCCGCTCGGTGAGGGCGAGCTGCCGGTCGAGCGCGGTGCGGGCCTTGCGGGCCAGTTCGTCGGCCTTGCGTTCTTTGCCGGACAGCCGGGTGACGGTGCCGGCCCGCTCCTGCGCGAGCCGGCCGATCACATGGCCCTGCTCGATCGCGTGCTGCGGATCGCGGGCCAGGAGCAGGCGTACGTAGGGGGAGAGGTCGGTGCTGCTCTGGTACTGCTGCCGGGCCAGCCGGCCGGCCGCGCCCCGGCTGTCGTGCAGGGAGAGCCGGGCGCGAGCGAGGGCGCGGTCCAGCCGGTCGGTGGCGGCGCGCTGCTTCTTCAGCTTCTCCTCGGTGGCGTTGTAGGCCTCGGTGGCCTCCTCGGCCTTCCGGTACAGCCCCTGAAGATCCGTCAGGAGAGCCGCGACCTGTCGCTGTTCCGTGTCCGGCTCGGGGACGGCCGTGGCCGGGACGGGGGCCCAGGCGGTTCCGGCCGCCGTCGCCGCGATGCAGACCAGACGCAGCAGCTTTCCTGACATGCCATCACCTCCGTTGCGGGGGCGGCGTGGTGCCGCCGGACACCGTGAGGATCAGGCGGGTCCGTGCGCCGCGCGCGGCGGGTGTGCGCGGTTCGGCGCAACGGGGTCACCCGTCGGCGTCGTCCGGCTTGCCGGGCGGCGTGGCGGCTGGCTTCGACCAGGGCCAGTTGAGCCGGCGGGGCGGGACGCCCTCCGGGGCGTACGTGTACTTCCAGCGGTTGGACAGGCCGACCCTGCCCGCTCCCCGGGGGACGCGGCGGTAGACGAGCACGGTGTCCGGTCCGCCGTCGGGGTCCGGGACGGGGATGCGGTACGTCTTGGGAGGGTGGCCGGTGATGCCGAGGAGGACGGGCAGGACCCTGCCGTCCATGGGGCCGCCCTCGAAGGGGGTGTCTTCGCTTCTCACGGGATCAGTGTCGGGGATCCTCGGCGAGCGCCCGGACCAGGGCGTCGGTCTGCGGGTCGCGGCGGGCGGTCACCGTCAGCATCGCCACGAACTGCTCGACGAGCCAGTCGCGCAGCTCCCCGGCGGGGGGCTGCTTGTCCTCGTCGAGCCAGATGAGCGACGAGGCCTCCACAGCCGTGATCCACATGCGGATGGTCATGCGCAGGCTGGGACCGGCGCCGGTGACGCCCAGGTGGCTGACGATGTGCTCGGCGGCGACACGGCGCACACCGTCGACGATGGCGGTGGTGCGGGACGTCTCCACGACGCTGCCGCCCTGGAGGAGGGCGCTGAAGCCGGTGTCGTGCTGGTCGACGAAGGCGAGGTAGCGGTCGAGGGCGCGGGACAGACGGGGGAGGAGCGGGCCTTCGCGGGGTTCGTCGAAGCAGTGCTGGAGTTCGTCGGCGGCGGAGCGCAGGGCGGCCTCGTAGAGCTGCTGCTTGCCGCCCGGGAAGTACCGGTACACCAGCGGCCGTGAGACCCCGGCCGCCTCCGCCACGTCGTCGAGGGACACCTCCTCCGGGGCGCGGTGGGCGAAGAGGTCCAGCGCCGAGGCGAGCAGCTGACTGCGGCGTTCCTCGACGCTGAGTCGCCGGTAGGCGGGGGTGGGGGCGGCTGGTGTCATGCCTCGCAGCGTAATCGGGGGGCTGGGGGCTGCGTAGCGGTGGTCATGCGGTGCGGCTGGTTTCGTCTTGCGTCGCGGGTGTGTCTTCGCCTGGCGGTGGGTGGGGGTACGCGTCTTCGCCTTGCGCGGGGTGGGGGTAGGGGCCGCGCCGGGGGTGTCCGTCCTCGGAACGTCGCGATGGGCTTGCACGCCGACTGACTGTTCGTTGACGCGCCAACTGCTGCGGGCGGACCCCCCCGACACGGCCCCTTCTCGCCGTACGCGGCTGCGGGAGCGTCGTGGCCGGGCCGTTGTCGCGTCTCCTATGCCAGTAGCCCCGACGACTTCCACAGGCGTCGGCCGACCCCGCGCAGTACGCCGATGTCGTCGAGGAAGTCGGTCAGGCGCTTGGAGCCGTTCTGCATGACCTCGCGGCGGTGGCCGCTCGCGCGGACCTGGGCGAGGGCCTCCCGCTTGTCCAGGCCCACGTTCGTGTAGACGTCGGGGTTCACGAAGGCCACCGAGAAGACGCGGGCGAACTCGCCGGAGGTGATGCGGGTGAACTCCTGGGACCACTTGGGGGCCGTCACCATCTGGCGGCGGAGTTCCTCGCGGGCGTAGCGGACGTGGCGGGCCTCCTCCACGACGTGGATGCGGGTGACGCCCCGGACCAGGGTCTGGACGCGCTCGTCGGGGAACGTCAGACGCTGCATCCAGTCGAGGACCTCCTCGCCCAGCAGGGTGGCCGTGAAGGAGCCGGGGGTGGTGGAGATGGTCTTGAACAGGCGGCCCAGCTGCTGGTGGGCGCGGCTGACCGGGTACCAGGGCGTGTCGCCCTGGGCGATCAGCCGGGCGAACATCTTGGAATGCCGGCACTCGTCCTCGATCTCGGTGAGTGCGTAGCGGACGTGCGCGCTCGTCGCCGCCTTGTCGTAGATGTGCCGGACCAGCAGCTGCATCAGGATGATCTCGAACCAGATGCCCAGGGAGGCCAGGGCCGCCGCCTCGTGCTGGGAGAGCAGGATCCGCTGCTCCTCGCCCATCCGCTTCCACAGCGGGGTGTCGTAGAGCGAGACCAGCTCCGGCGGCCAGAACCACTTGCCCTCCTCGAAGGGCGCGTCCCAGTCCAGTTCCTTGTCCGGGTCGAAGGAGTGCTTGGCGGAGGAGCCGAGCAGCCGCTGGGCCACCTGCTCCCGGTCCTTCAGCAGGCCGAGGGCGTCGCGCACGCCGTCGAGCGCGTCGGCTTCCGTCAGGGTCGTCATGGCTGCCCACCTCGTTGTGCACACGTCACTGATGCACTTATGAGACTGCCTGTCAGCAAGCTCGTCAATCCCCTGCGCGCCACTTGTTGACCGGGTGTCTACCTAGAGCGCGCAGCCGAGCCCCTCCGGCACCTCGCCGATCAGCGGCTCCGCCCACCGGGGCGGGAATTGCGTCCGCAGGGTGAAGGCGTACGGCGTCGGGCCGTGCGCGCGCAGGTGCAGCACGCGCGCCTCCGCCTCGGCGACCGTGGGGCGGTGACCCGACGGGACCCACCAGAGGGCGACCATGGCCTCCTGTACACGCTCGAACCACTCACGGCGGCGTGCGAGCATCTCCCGGTGCCTGCCCTGGTGCATGTATGCCGTCAGGGCGTCGGTGTCGCGCCACACCGACATGTTGATGATCAGACAGGAGTCACCGAAGACGGGCACGTCCGTGGCGTCGTCGCCGGCCTCGCCCTGCAGGCGCCAGACGAAACCGTCGGCGTCGTCCGCGTCCGCGTTCACCGGGTCGAGACCGTCGACGAAGTCCTTCAACTGCGGGGAGTCCAGAGGCGCCTTGAGGCGGCCGAGGTTGACCTGGGCGAGTTCGTACGCGACGGGTTCGGTCATGGACCGAACGGTAGGTCGGGGTCTCCCGGCCCCGGTAGCCCCGTCTCATCAACCGGGCAGCCGTCAGGGCGACTTGAGTACCGCCTCCATCACCGCCCGCGCGATCGGCGCCGCGTCGCCGCCCCCGCTGATGTCCCCGCGCTTCGCCTCCGCGTCCTCCACGACGACGGCGACCGCCACCCTCGGCACCAGGTCGCCCTCTCCCTGTGCCCAGGAGATGAACCAGGCGTACGGGACGCCGGAGTTGCCGAGGCCGTGCTGGGCGGTGCCGGTCTTGCCGCCGACCTGGGCGCCGCGGATGGCGGCTTTGCGTCCGCCGCCGTACTCGACCACGTCCCGCATCATCGCCCGCAAACGGCCGGCGGTGGACGGGTACATCGCCTGGCGGACCGGCCGCGATCCGGCCGTCGCGAGGGTGCTGCCGCCCGGCCGGGTCGTGCGCTCCACCAGGTAGGGGTCCCGCACCTGGCCGCCGTTCGCGACGGCCGCCGCGACCATCGCCATCTGCAGCGGTGTGGCGCGGGTGTTGTACTGGCCGATCGACGACAGGGCCAGCTGGGCCATGTCCAGGGTGGTGTCGAACGTTGACCGGGCCACCGGGAAGGGGATCCTCAGCTCCCCGTTGTTGAAGCCGAAGGCGTGCGCCGTGGCGGTCATGTCCGGCAGGCCCACCTCCACCCCGAGCTTGGCGAACACCGTGTTGCAGGAGAAGGTGAAGGCCTCCCGGAGAGAGGCGTCCGCGCAGCCCTTCGACGCGTTCGTCAGGCGCGTGCGCGTCCCGGGCAGCCGGTAGGGGGCGGGGGAGTCGGTCGGCGCGTCGAGGTCCGTGACCACACCGGTGTCCAGCGCGGCGGCCGCGGTGAGGACCTTGAACGTCGAGCCCGGCGGATAGGTCTGCCGCACCGCCCGGTTGAGCATCGGCTTGTCCTTGTCAGCGGTGAGCCGCCGCCAGGCCCGGGCCGCCGCCGAGCCGTTGCCGGACAGCGGCTGGGGATCGTAGGACGGGGCGGACACCAGGGCCAGGATCCGGCCGGTCGCCGGCTCCAGCGCGGCCACCGCGCCCTTGCGGCCCGAGAGCCCCCGGTACGCGGCCTCCTGGGCGGCCGGGTGGAGCGTCGTGACGACGTCCCCGCCCGCGTTGCGCGCCCGCGTGAAGTCGTTCCACAGCGGGAACGGCGCGAGCATGGGATCCGCGCCGGAGAGCACGCCGTCCTCCGTGCTCTCCAGCAGCGTCGTCCCGTACAGCTGGGAGGCGAAGCCGGTGACCGGGGCGTACATCGGGCCGTCCGTGTAGGTCCGTTCGTAGCGGAGGTGCTCGCGGGTGTCCCGGGAACCTGTGACGGGGCGCCCGCCGACCCAGATGTCCCCGCGGGGCTGCTCGTAGCGGGCGATGTCGGGGCGCCGGTTGGCCGGGTTGCGGTCGTACGACGGTGCCTGGACGACCTGGACGCGGGCGGCGTTCACCAGCAGCGCCACCAGCAGCAGCGCGCAGAAGTAGCCGGCGTGCCGGATGTTCCGGGTCACCGGGTGTCCTGCCCGTCGTAATCGCGCCGGGCCGAGTCGCTCACCCGGACCAGCAGCGCCACGATCGCCCAGTTGGTGACCACCGACGAGCCGCCCTGCGCCAGGAACGGCATCGCCATGCCGGTCAGCGGGATCAGCCCGGTCACGCCGCCCGCGATCACGAACACCTGGAGCGCCACCAGGGAGGCGAGGCCGACCGCGAGCAGGCGGCCGAAGGGCTCGCGCTGCGCGAGGCCCGCGCGAAAGCCGCGCTCCACCAGCAGGCCGTAGAGGAGGAAGACGGCACACAGGCCGGTCAGGCCGAGCTCTTCGCCCGCGGTGGCCAGGATGAAGTCCGACTTCACGGCGAAGCCGATGAGGAAGGAGTGCCCGAGTCCGAGGCCCGTGCCGAGCATGCCGCCCTCCGCGAAGGCGAACAGCGACTGCGCGAGCTGGTTGGCGCCCTCGCCGGCCTCGATGGAGGCGAAGGGGTGCAGCCAGGTGTCGATCCTGCTGTGCACGTGCGGTTCCAGCCGGCCCACGGCGACCGCACCCAGCGCGGCCAGCAGCAGGCCGACCGCGATCCAGCCGGTGCGGCCGGTGGCCACGTAGAGGAGCACCACGAACAGGCCGAAGAACAGCAGCGAGGTGCCGAGGTCGCGTTCCAGGATCAGCACGCCCACGCTCACCAGCCAGACGGCGACGATCGGACCGAGCACGCGGCCCGTGGGGAGCTGGAGCTTCCAGACGCGGCGGCCGGTGTAGGCCAGCGCGTTGCGGTTCGCCGCCAGGTACGCGGCGAAGAACACCGCCAGCAGCACCTTCGCGAACTCGCCCGGCTGGATGGAGAACCCGGCGATCCGGATCCAGATACGGGCCCCGTTCACCGCCGGGAACAGGATCGGCAGCGTGAGCAGGATCAGGGCCGCGACCACGCAGACGTAGGTGTAGCGCTGGAGCACCCGGTGGTCGCGCAGCAGCAGGCCGACCAGGATGAACAGCGCCACGCCCAGCGTCGACCACACCAGTTGGGCCGGTGCCGCCCGGTCGCCCGGGGTCTCCAGGTCGAGCCGGTAGATCAGCACCAGGCCCAGCCCGTTCAGCAGCACCGCGATCGGGAGGAGCAGGGGGTCGGCGTACGGGGCCCGCAGACGTACCGTCAGATGGGCCAGCAGCGCCAGGACGCCGAGGCCGGCTCCGTAGCCGGCGGCACCGGGCGGCAGCGTTCCGTGCCGGGCGAGGCCCACGGCGCAGTATCCGTACACCGACAGCAGGACGGCCAGCACGATGAGGGCGAGTTCGATGCCCCGGCGCCGGGGGAGGCGGCGGACGGCGGGTGTGGGCGGGTCCGCCGTCGCCACGGTGATTCCGGCCTTGCTCATATCCGGAACTTACCCAAATCATGCGTCTTGCGAGCTTTTGTGTGACCGGGTGTCCGTGGCGCCAGGGGTGTCAGTGGTGTCAGCACCAGCGTGGCGCGGGGCCGATGTTGTCGATGTACCGGGCCGCGCCCCAGGCCCAGGTGCCGTCCGTCAGCAGGTACCACAGCGGGTTGCCCCGCACGGTCTCACCGCCCGTCTTGCAGAAGATCTTGACGATGTCGCCCCGATGGGCGAACCGGATGATCTGTGAACCGCGGTTCGGGGCGCTGCGCAGCGCCAGCGTGCCCGCCGTGACGACGCCCCGGTAACGGCCCTGGTCGTGGTGCCCGTTGCCGCCGTTCGGGTCGTGGTGCCCGTTCCCGCCGTTCGGGTCCTGCCGGCCGTTGCCGCTCCAGCCGTTCGGGTCGTTGCCGCCGTCCCCGCCGCCGGTGTCGTGCCGGCCGTTGCTGTTGCCGTTGCCACCGCTCGGGTCCCAGTCGTCGGCGGCGGCGGGCGTGATGGCGGCCGCGGCCGCGAGAAGACCGGCGGCGGCTGCTATGCAGAGGCGGAAGCGCAGAGACATGGGGAATACCTCCATGTGGGGGCGAGGGTGCCGAAGCTGACTAATCGACACATTAGGAGCGCCCCCGGGGCGCCGCCCCTCACGCTGGGCCATAGGAGGGCGGCACGCACCCGATGCTCACTCCGCCGCGAGTCTCAGGGTGGCCACCGCCCCGCCCTCCGGCGCGTTCGCGAACTCCAGCCGCGCCCCCAGCACCTCGGCCTGCCCGCGCGCGATGGTCAGCCCCAGACCGTGTCCCCGCGTACCGCCCTCCGTGCGGAACCGCTGCGGGCCGTGCGCGACCAGGTACTCCGGAAACCCGTCCCCGTGGTCGCGAACGGTCACCACCGGCCCGTCCACGGTCAGCACCACAGGCCCCCGCCCGTGCTTGTGCGCGTTCGCCACGAGATTGCCCAGCACCCGCTCCAGCCGCCGCCGGTCCGTCTCCACGGACAGGTCCCGTACGACCCTGACCTCCGTGCCGTCCCCCGCCGCCCGCACCGCCCGCTCGGCCAGCGGCCCCAGCTGCTCGGTGTCCAGCTCCACCCGCTCCCGGCCCGTGTCCAGCCGGGAGATCTCCAGCAGGTCCTCGGTGAGGGTGCGCAGCGCCGCCACCCGGTCGCGCACCAGCTCCGTCGGACGGCCCGGCGGCAGCAGTTCCGCCGCCGCGTGCAGCCCGGTCAGCGGCGTGCGCAGCTCATGGGCGACATCCGCCGTGAACCGCTGCTCGGCCTGCAGCTTCCCCTGCAGCGACGCCGCCATGGAGTCCAGGGCGGCGGCGACGGCGGCCACCTCGTCCTGCGCACTGGCCTGCCGGCGCGCGCCGGTGCGAGGGTCGTTCACGCGCGCGTCCAGGTCGCCCGCGCTGATCCGCCGGGCGACCCGAGCCGTGGTGTGCAGCCGCCGCGTCACCCGCGTCACCGCGAACGCCCCGACCAGCAGCGTCGCTCCGATGGCCAGGGCCGACGACCACACGATCGCCCGGTCCAGACCCTCGATCGTGCGGGCCTGCTGCGAGTAGTCGACCGCCACGGCCAGCGCCCGCTCGCCGTCGACGGGACCCGCCGCCCACATCGTGGGGCGTCCCTCCCGGTCGCCGACCATCGTGCCGCGATCCCCGGCCACCGCGAGCTCCCGCAGTTCCCCGGGCAGCTCCGGCGGATCCACCCCGGCGCCCCGCCGCAGCGTGTCTCCCGCCTCGTACCGCTGCGTCGCCTGCGCCAGCCGCTGCAACGCCTGGTCACGGGCCTGGCCGACGGTCTGGTTCGTCACCTGCACGTGCACCAGGACGCCGAGCAGGGCCGCGAGCGCGCAGCACATGACCGTGATGAAGGCGGCAGACTTCGCGGCGAGCGTCCCTGACCACGGGGGGAGTACCGGCCTCATCCGCCGCTCACCGAGAGGGAGCCGGAGGCCGAGTCGGGAAGGGAAGCGGACGGCGAGGCCGACGGGAACGCGGACGGCGAGGCCGACGGGGGACCGGAGCGGGAGTCCGACGGGGAGCCCGCGCGGGAGTCCGACGGAGAGCCCCTGCGGGGGTCCGACGGGTGCCGGGAGCGCTGGTGCGGGCCGGTGCGCAGCATCTCGTCGTGGGTGAGGAGCATGGCCCGCTGGTCCCGGTCCCAGGTCCACTGCAGCCGGTATTCGTAGCCCGCGACCTCCGACGGTGAGCGGATCACCAGGGAACGCCCGGCCAGCTCGACACCGCTCAGGGCGTCCTCCCACGCCATCACCTGCACCAGCCGGTGCTTCTCCACGGTGTAGACGCGGACCGCGGTCGTCTTGCCGGGCAGCAGCGGGAAACCCAGCGTCAGGTCGTCGCGCCCGTCACCGGTGAGATCCCGGTAGTACGGCCGGAGCACCGGGCACTTCCCGTGTCCCCGGCCCTTGGCGCAGTCGGCCATCGCTCGCCCGGTGTCGCGGTAGGGCGCCCTGGCACCGTCGTAATCGCCCGGATTCCCGGCGATCTCGGCCCGGACGATCCCGACCGGATGCACCCGGCGGATGTCGTCGCCGGGCACCCTCACGCCTTTGACCACCTCGGTGTTCACCTCGCCGATCTCGAACGCCGGGCTGGACGCCGGAGTGAGCTCCGGCCAGAGGCGGGCAGGCCCCTGTGCCGTGGGCGTCGACCCCGCGCCCTCGAGACCGCCGGCGTCCCCACAGCCCACGGCGGCGGCCAGCAGCAGGGCGACGGCGGCGAGACGGCGGGCTGCCTGCCCGGGGCGGCTGAGAGGCACTGCACTCCTGGCGGTTCGTGGGTGAGCACACGGCGGACACGCGGTGGACGGTTGGTGGACGGACGGCACGGGTGACCGTGTGTCGCGTACACCTTATTCGCGGGGAAGTCCCATTTGCGCGGGAGGGTGGCCGGGTGCGCGCAGCCCTACGGGCGTCGTGCTACTCGGCGAGCTCCTCCAGCATCCGGGCCGTGGCAAGCCCGGCCCGCAGGTACTCGACGAACAGGTCGTTGTGCAGCGCCCAGGGCGAGCGGCGGGCCCGGATCAGCCGGATCGCGGCCTCCGCGGACCTGCCCTGGCGCATCAGAGCGTGCGCGACGACGAGCCCGGAGCGGTTGTACCCGTGGTAGCAGCGGACCAGGACCCTGCGGCCCTCGTCCATCGCCTCGCACGCGGCCTCAGCCAGCCGGATCACCCCGGCGAGCTGCGTCCCGTCCAGTGGCCCGTCGGGTATGGGCCACACATGGTGCCGGACGCCCGGATCGGGCCCGTGCCCCGGCAGCCGCAGCAGTGTCTGCACGAGATCGAACTCGTCCCGTACGACGGCGAACTCCAGGTGCCCCAAGGTCCCCGTGTACTCGTGACCGCCCATCCAGAGCCCGGGGACGACCTCGTTCCACGCACTCTCCGGAGCGGGCACGTCGGGTTTACTGCGGGTACGC
This sequence comes from Streptomyces sp. NPDC126510, assembly GCF_040302345.1. Lineage (NCBI taxonomy): Bacteria > Bacillati > Actinomycetota > Actinomycetes > Kitasatosporales > Streptomycetaceae > Streptomyces > Streptomyces sp. NPDC126510. Next base: position 144,043 of record NZ_JBEORR010000013.1, read on the forward strand.
AACGGCGCCTCCCGACCATGACCGCCCGAGGGTCCGCGGGCAGGCTCAACTCCTTCCCAAGGTAGCCGGGTTCTTGCCCCCGCAGCACCCCGCCTGTTCCCATGGACTGGGGTGATGGTGCATGAACGGACTGCGCGTCATACCGACCTGGCGGCACGGCCGGGAGCAGCTCTACGTCTGCCTCCCGGACGGCAGGAACATCGCCTGGTACGACCGTGAGGCCGCCCGGGTGAACCTGCTCGGCGAGGACCGCGAGGACGACGTCCTGAGAGCCCTCGGGCCCTTCATCACCGGCCCCGTGACGGTGGGGCCGCCGCCGGTGCCGACCCCCGCCGAGCTGGCCCGGCTCACCCTGCACCCCGACGACGACCTGGCCCCCAACCGCCCCGGCGAAGCCCTCGTCGTCGCCCTCGACCGCGACCCCGGCCCCACGCACCGGCTGCGCCCCGACCCGCGCCGCAGGGCCCTGGCGGCCGAGCAAACGGTCGGCGACGCGCTGGACCGCCTCGACGGGGCGGGCTGGCACACCCTGCACTCCGTGCCGCTCCCCGGCGGCGACCGCATCCACCACCTGCTGATCGGCCCCGGCGGCCTCTACGCCGTCCACACCCTCCACGCGCGCAGGCAGCGCGTCCGGATCGCCGATCCCGTGATCACCCTGGGCCGCCGCGACCCCCACCCCCTCCTCCACCGCCTGCGCACCGACGCCGACCGCGCCTCCTACGCCCTGACGGCGGAGGTCCGCCCGGTACTCGTCCTGGTGGACCCGGCGGCGCTGTCGATCCCGGCCGCCCCCCGCGAGGTCAGCGTCCTGGCGGCGGCGGAGGTGGAAGGCCTGTCGCGACGGGGCGGCGTCCTGAAACCGGCGGACGTGGAGGCCCTGCACGCCGTGGCCCGCGACCGGAACACGTGGGCGCGGGTGTGAGGGGACCGGCGCGAGGGCGGGGCGAGGGTGTTCGCGTGTCGGCCGGGCCGGTAGGGGGTGGGAGCGGAGGCGCTGGCGGGCCGGCCGGGGGCCGGGAGGCAGGGGTGTTCGCGCGGGGCGCGGCGGGACGAGTGAGGGCCGGGGGCGTAGGCGGGTCGGCCGGGGGTTCGGGCGGCAGGGGTGTTCGCGCGGGGCGCGGCCGGACGAGTGAGGGTCGAGGGCGCGGGCGGGTCGGGGGCGCGGGCGGGTCGGCAGGGCTGGGTCGGGGCACGCTCGGCGGCGTGAGCCGCCCGCTGTGCCGCTATACCGCTGTGCCGCTACGGCAGGGTCCCGGCCTCGTCCGCGTCCAGCAGGGGAGCCAGTAGGTCGCCGTAGTCCTGGACCCTCGGGGCGATGTCCACCGCGCGGAAGTCCAGCCGGCCCGGCGTGCGGCACTCCCCGATCTCCTCCCAGGTCACCGGCGCCGAGACGGTCGGTTCCGGGCGGGCCCGGAGGGTGTAGGGGGCGGCCGTGGTCTTGCGGGCGGCGTTCTGGCTCCAGTCGACGAAGACCTTCCCCGGGCGCAGGCTCCTGGTCATCCGGTGGAGCGCGAGCCGCGGCATGGCCTTCTCGGCCTCGACGGCGAGCGCCTTGGCGTACTCCGAGACCCGCTCGGAAGACGCCCCGCGCACGGCGGCGAGCAGATGCAGCCCCTTGGAGCCGGAGGTCTTGGCGTAGGCCTCGAAGCCGTCCCGCGCGAGCCGTTCCCGCAGCCACAGCGCGACCTTGCAGCACTGGACGATGCTCGCCGGCGCCCCCGGATCGAGGTCGAACACGATCCGGTCCGCCTCGTCGGGCGTGTCGACGAGCCACTGATGGGTGTGGAACTCGGTCACGAGGTTCGCCGACCACATCAGGCTCGGCAGATCCTGCACCAGCACCATCCGCGAAGGCCCCTCGACCCGGGGGACCTCGGCGGTGGTGACCCACTCGGGCGTACCAGGCGGCACGTTCTTCGTGAAGAACACCTGCCCGTCCGGCCCGTCCGGATACCGCAGGAAGGACACCGCCCTGTCCCGCAGATGGGGCAGCAGGACCTCGGCGACGGTCGCGTAGTAGTGCAGCACCTCGCCCTTGGTGAAGCCCGTGGCGGGATACAGCACCTTCTCCAGATTGCTGAGAGCGAGCCGTCGCCCCTCCACCTGCGTGATAGGCGCCATACGATAAGAATCCCACGCAAACCGTGACGAACACTCCCGAGCGTGACCGGAAGGGTGCTGCACGTGAGATCCATCTGGAACGGCGCCATCTCGTTCGGCCTGGTCAGCATTCCGATCAAGCTGGTGAACGCCACCGAGAGCCACTCGATCTCCTTCCGCCAGATCCACACCGAGGACGGCGGCCGCATCCGGTACCGCAAATTCTGCGAACTGGAGGACCGCGAGGTCACCCAGGGGGAGATCGGCAAGGGTTATGAGGACGCGGACGGCACGATCATCCCGATCACCGACGAGGACCTGTCGAGCCTGCCGATCCCGACGGCCAAGACGATCGAGATCGTCGCCTTCGTCCCGGCCGACCGGATCGACCCGCTCCAGATGGACGCCGCGTACTACCTCCAGGCCGGCGGCGCCCCGGCGGCGAAGCCGTACACCCTGCTGCGCGAGGCGCTGAAGCGCAGCAACAAGGTGGCCATCGCGAAGTTCGCCCTGCGGGGACGGGAGCGTCTGGGCATGCTCAGGGTCGTCGGCGAGGCCATCGCCATGCACGGCCTGCTGTGGCCGGACGAGGTCCGCGCCCCCGAGGGCCTGGCCCCCGACTCCCACGTCACCGTCCGTGACCAGGAACTGGACCTGGCGGACGCGCTGATGGACACCCTGGGCGAGGTCGACCTGGAGGATTTGCACGACGAGTACCGGGAGGCCGTGGAGGAGGTCATCGCCGCGAAGGCCGCCGGCGAGGCCCCGCCCCAGGCCCCGGAACCGGCCACGGGCGGCAAGGTCCTCGACCTCATGGCGGCCCTGGAGAGCAGCGTCCGCGCGGCCCGAGAGTCCCGCGGCGAGGAGGCGGAGCACGCCGAGGTGAAGTCGCTCCCGCAGCGCAAGACGGCCCGGGCGGCCCCCAAGCAGACCGGCGGCAAGAAGTCGACGTCCACCGCGAAGAAGACGACGGCCAAGAAGACCACGGCGGCGAAGAAGTCGACGGCCAAGTCGGGCCAGGGGCAGGGGCAGGGGACGACGAAGAAGACGGCGTCGAAGAGCACCGCCAAGAAGACGACGGCGAAGAAGTCGGCGTCCCGCAAGCGCACGGCCTGACGCCCCACGCGCCCGGTACCGGCCGGCTTCTTCCTGGGTACCCCACGTCGGGGGGAGACCGGACTGGGGGACATGGACTGGGAGACCGGATGGGGGGAGGGACCGGAGGAAGCATGTCGCAGTCAACGAATCACCACACCGCCGACGCGCTCGACATCCACTTCGTCGGCAACGCGACGGTGCTGCTGACGTACGGCCCGCTGACCCTGCTCACCGACCCGAACTTCCTGCACCGGGGGCAGTACGCCTACCTCGGCTACGGCCTGCTGAGCCGCCGCCTGACGGAACCGGCTCTCGACGTGCACGAACTGCCCCGCCTCGACGCGGTCGTGCTGTCGCATCTGCACGGCGACCACTGGGACCGCCGGGCCCGCCGGCACCTGGACCACACCGTGCCGATCCTGACCACACCGCACGCAGCGCGCCGCCTCAGGGCCGTGCACGGATTCCACCGCACGGCCGGGCTGCGCACCTGGAAGGCGCTCACCCTCCAGCGCGACGGCGTCCAGGTCACGGTCACCGCCCTGCCCGGCCGGCACGCCGGCCACGCGCTGCTGCGCAGGCTGCTGCCGCCGGTGATGGGAAGCATGCTGGAGTTCGGCCCCGCCGGGGGACCCGCCCGCATGCGGCTCTACATCTCGGGCGACACGCTCGTGTACGACGGCCTGCAGGAGATCGCCGACCGCTTCCCGGCCGCCGACCTCGCCGTCCTGCACCTGGGCGGCACCCGCCTGCCCGGCGGCTTCGTGGTCACGATGGACGGCGCCCAGGGCGCCGAACTCGCCCGTCGCCTCGACCCCCGGCTCGTGCTCCCCGTGCACTACGGGGACTACACGGTGATGCGCTCGCCGCTGTCCGCGTTCGTCGCCGAGGCCGACGCCATCGGCCTCGGCGACCGTATCGTCCACTGTGGTCACGGGGAGCACGCCCGCGTGCCGTGCGGTCCGCGGGCGGTTCCGGAGATCTACTGAGGCGGTCCGGGAGGTCCCGGATATCTACTGAGGCGGGTCCGGGGGTGGGTCCGGGTATCTGCGGACGCGGTCCGGGGGCCGGACATCCACGGACGCGGATCCGGTGGGTCAGGCCACTCGCCTGCCCCCCTGCTGCTCGGACTCGTCCTCCTCCTCGTCCGGCAGATGGACGTCGCCGACGGCGATGTTGACCTCCACGACCTCCAGGCCGGTCATCCGCTCCACCGCGTTGACGACGTTGGTCCGTATGTCCGCGGCGGTGTCGGCGATGGCGGCGCCGTATTCGACGACCACGTCGAGATCGACGGCGGCCTGGCGCTCGCCCACCTCCACCTTCACCCCCTGGGTGACGCCGCTGCCCCCGCCCGGCACCCGCTGACGTACGGCCCCGAAGGCCCTGGTCATGCCTCCGCCGAGGTTGTGCACCTCGGGGATCTCCCGGGCCGCCATGCCCGCGATCTTCGCGACGACCGTGTCCGCGATGGCGGTGCTCCCGCGGGTGCCGGGAGCCCCCCTGCCGCCCTGCGTCGTCGCCCCGTCCTGCCTGCCCGCTGTGGTACTGCGCTGAGTGGTCTCCGTCATGACCGTCACCTCGATGATCGGTGAGGGGATGAGCAGCGTCGTTCTCCTCCACCGTAGAACAATGGTGCGTATGGGGCGAAAGTGGGAAACCGGACTCATCCGAACCTCACCCTCCCCGGGTGAAGCCCGCCCCGTCTTGCCGTGGGCACGCTGAGAGCGGCATGCGTCACCGGCCGGGGCCACCCGTGCCGGCCGCACCCGGGATGGAGGACGGACATGACCGCACAGACGTACCTGGCCTACGACTTTCCGCTGCTGAGCGCCTTCTGGACGGTGTTCTGGGTCTTCCTGTGGATCATGTGGTTCGTCCTGCTCTTCCGGATCGTCGTCGACATCTTCCGCGACGACTCCACGAGCGGCTGGGCCAAGGCAGGCTGGCTGGTGTTCGTCTGCGTCCTGCCGTTCCTCGGGGTGTTCATCTACGTCATCGCCCGCGGCAAGAACATGGGCCGCCGCGAAGTCGCCCAGGCACGCGCCCAGCAGGAGGCGTTCGAGAGCTACGTGCGGGAGACCGCGAAGGGCGGCGAGACCCGGTCCGGCAGTGTCGACGAGCTCGCCAGGCTGTCCGAGATCCGCGCCCGCGGCGACATCACGGACGAGGAGTTCCGCAGGGCGAAGCAACTGGTCCTGGCGGGTGGCCACGTCTCACCCGGCGACTCGGGCCACCGGTAGTGGCATGACCGCCACGCACTTGGGAGGCTCCGGCCCGTCCCTGCGGGAATGGGCCACCGGCGTGACCGTGTTCGCGGCCATCATGCTCATACTGGCTGGCGTCATCGACATCGTGCGAGGCATCGCGGAGATCGCCGACGACGACATCTTCGTCACGACCCGGAACTACGTCTTCGCGTTCGACCTGACCGCCTGGGGCTGGATCCATCTGGCCCTGGGCGTGCTCGCCTTCGTCGTCAGCTTCGGCCTGTTCGTGGCGGCGACCTGGGCCCGCGTGGCCGGTGTGTGCATCGCCGCCCTGGTCATCATCGCCAACTTCCTCTCCCTGCCGTATTACCCGGTCGGGTCGATCGTGATGATCGCGGTGTCGGGGTTCATCGTCTGGGCGTTGTGCGTGATGAGGAAGGACGACGCTGGGGTCTCGGTCGAGAGTTCGGCGGGGGTGTGAAGCAGCGGATCCGAGCAAAGCTCTGGCTTACACAGCACGCCCGACGGACCAGCTAGCGCTCCGCCATTCCGCTTCGAATTCATCCCGGCCGATGACGAAGGCTGAGAATTCTGGCTGGCTGGACACATCTTCGATGGATCCGACCGGGATCTCACTCAAACCGATCTCACCGGATTCATGGAGTGCGTCGGCCTTCAATCTGCGTCCGTCCCTGTACCTCTGCACTTTCCGCACCTCATAACCGTCTTCGCCGATCTCGCTGTAAAACCTGATCGGCTCGGACTGGAAGTCGTGCAGCCAGTCCACCTTCCAGTACTCCATGTGATCAGCCCTCGGCTCCTCGCGCTCCGCCGACCGCCGCGGCGTCGCCGCTCGCGAATCGGCCGTACGACCATCGGCACTCGGCGCCGTCGATGTTATTCAACGCCGGGGCCCTGTCGGGTCTCTGTGCCTGCGTCAGCTGGTCGCATAGCCGATCTCGGCAATGTCCTCTGCGAGATCCGCGAAGCCGATTTCCGGGTTCAACGCGCGGACGACTGCTTCGGTCAACGGGCTGGAGGAGAAGACGTGACGCACCGCGTCCAGGTCAACCGGGACCTCGTAGTAGTCCTCGGCCCATCGCTGAAACGCTTCCGGAGAGCGATCCACCAACAGTTGGAAAAGGTATTCGGCACCGTCCGGGTCCTCCGTTGCCGATTCGGGAAAATCGATCGTTCCCGCTTTCCAGCCGTCGTCGCCCGCCTCTTGCCACACACAGACGGTGACGAGAGGCATCCTGTCCTCGTCGGAGAACGCCGGCTCCTCGACGTACGGCCGGAAGACCTCAGGAACCTCGTCCAGCACTCCGGGCCATGGCCCGTCCTCTGCGTAGGGGCTCATGGGCGACTCGTGATCGAATCCCCGCATGTAGACGCCGGCAGGTGAGAAAACGATCGAGTATTCGTCGCCTGATCCGCTGCGCATCGAGGCCGTTGACTCCGTCTCGGACCAGTGGTCGTCGAAGGAGTGGCGGCGGCTCTCCCTCTCAGGGCTCAGGACTGCCTCGAGGAGGGCTATGGAGCGGCAGTGCTCACGAAGGACTGTTGTCCCAGGCAGGTGTCGAGCAACGTCATGAACGGTCACCCACTCATCCAAGCGCATGCATCTGACAGTTCACGTTCCTGCCGACGGGCCCCTTCGCCCGAACGCTGCGGACATGGCGACTCACCTCGGATGAACCCTTCAAGATCCCGCCCAGGCCTCGTCCACAGCCCCCGACGGCCGCTCCGGGCCGCACACGCCCGCACATACGCGAAGACCCCGTCCCAGCGAAAGCGCTGATGGCGGGGTCTTTGGGCACCTCATGCAAGGTGCCCCCGGCAGGATTCGAACCTGCGCACACGGCTCCGGAGGCCGTTGCTCTATCCCCTGAGCTACGGGGGCGTGTTCGTCGCGTTGCTCGCGGCGACGGGTAGAACACTACCAGCTCCCTCGGGGTGGTCATGAACGGGTTTCCGCTGTCGGGGCGGGGGGTGCGGGTCGCTCGTGCGGGGTGGAAGTGGGGAAAACCCGGACGCGATGGCCGGGGCCGACCTACTCTCGAGTTGTGCCAGGCGCGTCGGGTCGGGTGCTTGTTGTGGACGACAACAAGGTCATCCGGCAGTTGATCAGGGTCAACCTCGAGCTTGAGGGGCTGGAGGTCGTGACCGCGGCCGATGGTGCCGAGTGTCTCGATGTCGTGCATCAGGTGCGGCCCGACGTCGTCACCCTCGACGTCGTCATGCCCCGGCTGGACGGGCTGCGGACCGCCGCTCGCCTCCGGGCCGACCCGCGGACCCGGGACACGCCCCTCGCCATCGTCAGCGCCTGCGGCCACCACGAGATCGAGGCCGGACTCGAAGTGGGCGTCGACGCCTTCCTCGCCAAGCCCTTCGAGCCCGCCGAACTGGTCCTCATGGTCCGCCAGTTGATGGAGCGAGCCCGGGGCGGGGGCCGACAGCACGGCGGTGGCCCCGACGCCGACGGCGGTGGTGCCCCAGCGAAGCAATCGGTGAGGGAACAGGGGAAGGAAGTGGATCTTCCCGCCGTACCGTAGGCGGGCGGCACCGTCGCCGTTTCTGCAGTCCTGAACGCAGCGCAGCGTCCACCGACGCAGGTCCTGAACGCAGCGCAGCGGCCAGCGGTGCAAGCCCCAAGCGCCGCGCAGCGGTCGCCGGCGCAGGCCTCGCCGGGCAGTGTCCACTCCGGAACACACGCCAGTGCCACTCCCGCACACACCAGCGTCCCCTCCGCACACACACCAGCGTCCCCTCCGCACACACACCAGCGTCCCCTCCCGCACACACGCCACCGTCCACATCCCGGACCTAAGCAAAACCGGCTCGCATACCCACCCCCTCCCTCCCATACGCTTGTGCCGTGACCCCCGCCGAGCTCTCCCGCACCGTGCTGCATGCCGTGCGCCGTGCCGTCGACGAGGGTGAGCTCAGCGTGACCGTGCCGGAGCGGGCCGTGGTCGCTCCGCCGGGGCCCGGGGGCCGTGGGGACTACGCCACCAACATCGCCCTCCAGCTGGCCCGCGCGGCAGGGCGGCCGCCGCGTGACGTGGCCGAGGTGCTGCGGGCGCGGCTCCTCGACGAGCAGCGGTTCGCCGACGTCGTGGTCACCGGGCCAGGCTTCCTCAACGTCAGTCTGCACAGCACCGCCTCCGCCGACCTGGTCGACGAGATCCTGCGGCGCGGGCGGCGCTACGGGCACACGACGAACGGGTTCAGCGGGATCGCCCTCAAGATCTACTGCCGGGCGGAGGTGCGTGCCGTCGTGGTCACGGACGTCGTCGCCCGGCTGGCGCGCAGCCAGGGGGACATCGTCCGTGTCTCGTGCACCGGGCGGCCCGCCCCGGAGTGGAAGTCGGTCCTCGGGGCGGACATCACCACCGGGGGGCCACGTGTCATCCCCGATCGGTCCGTCACCGTCCAACCCGTTCCCGCCCCCCTCGACCCCCTGCCCCTCGGCCGGGACGCCGCCCGCTGGGCCCTGCTGCACCCCGCCGCCCACGACCGGCCCAAGATCCCCGGTGATCACCTCGTCCAGCGTGAGAGCAACTCCCTCTTCCGCGTCCGGTACGCCCACGCCCGCACCCGGGCCCTCCTGCGCAACGCCGCCGACCTCGGTTTCCACCCCGAGCCGGGTCCCGTGAGCGCAGCGGAAGCGCTGACCGCCCTACTCGGCGACCACCCCCGCGTCCTCGCCGCCACCGCCACGCAGTACACCCCCGACCGCCTGGCCCGGCACCTCATCGCCGTCGCCGATGCCGCGATGCCCCTGCTCCCCGCCGTGCTGCCCCTCGGTGAGGAGAAACCCTCGGCCGCCCACCGTGCCCGGCTCGCGCTCGCCGAAGCCGCCGGGACGGTGCTGGCCGGCGGCCTGTCCCTGCTCGGCATCGACGCACCCGACCATCTCTGAGAGACACGAACAGATCATGAGCCGTTCCGCACACCCCGCCGGGCCCCGTCACGCAGATGTCCTCCCCGAGGGGCATTACTCCGCCCCGCCCGCCGACCTCAACGCGCTGGACCCCAAGGTGTGGGCCCAGACCGTGACGCGTGATCAAGACGGGGTCGTGGCCGTCGGCGGTATCCCCGTCACCCGGCTCGCCGAGGAGTTCGGCACCCCCGCCTACGTCCTGGACGAGGCCGACTTCCGGGCCCGCGCGCGTGCCTGGCGCACCGCGTTCGGGGCCGAAGCCGACGTCTTCTACGCCGGCAAGGCGTTCCTCTCCCGTGCCGTGGTGCGCTGGCTTCACGAGGAGGGGCTGAACGTCGACGTCTGCTCCGGCGGCGAGCTGGCCACCGCCCTGTCCGCCGGGATGCCCGCAGAGCGCATCGCCTTCCACGGCAACAACAAGTCGGTCGACGAGATCACCCGTGCGATCGAGGCCGGCGTCGGGCACATCGTCCTCGACTCCTTCCAGGAGATCGTCCGCGTCGCCCACATCGCGCAGAGCCTCGGGAAGCGGCAGAAGGTCCTCATCCGCATCACCGTCGGCGTCGAGGCTCACACCCACGAGTTCATCGCCACGGCTCACGAGGACCAGAAGTTCGGCATCCCGCTGGCCGGCGGGCAGGCCGCCGAGGCCGTACGCCGGGCCCTGCAGCTCGACGGTCTTGAGCTGGTCGGCATCCACAGCCACATCGGGTCGCAGATCTTCGACATGTCCGGGTTCGAGGTGGCCGCCCACCGGGTGGTCGGGCTGCTGAAGTCCGTCCGCGACGAGCACGGTGTCGAGCTGCCGGAGATCGACCTCGGTGGCGGCCTCGGTATCGCGTACACCAGCGACGACGACCCCCGCGAGCCGCACGAGATCGCCAAGGCGCTCACCGAGATCGTCACCCGGGAGTGCGAGGCCGCGAAGCTGCGCACGCCGCGGATCTCCGTCGAGCCGGGGCGCGCCATCGTCGGCCCGACCGCCTTCACGCTCTACGAGGTCGGCACCATCAAGCCCCTCGACGGGCTGCGGACCTACGTCTCCGTCGACGGCGGCATGTCGGACAACATCCGCACGGCGCTGTACGACGCCGAGTACAGCGTCGCGCTGGTCTCCCGCACCTCCGACGCCGCGCCGATGCTCGCCCGCGTCGTCGGCAAGCACTGCGAGAGCGGGGACATCGTGGTCAAGGACGCGTTCCTGCCGTCCGACGTGGCACCGGGTGACCTCCTCGCCGTGCCGGCCACCGGCGCGTACTGCCGTTCCATGGCCAGCAACTACAACCACGTGCTGCGCCCGCCGGTCGTCGCCGTCGACGCCGGTGAGGCCCGGGTGATCGTCCGCCGCGAGACGGAGGAGGACCTGCTGCGTCTGGACGTGGGCTGAGGAGAGAGACCGAAAAACCGGCGGCGGAAGATCTCCTGTCTTCCGCCCCCGCGAAAATGAAATAGACATCTCACGATCCGGACCGGGGGCAGAAACTCCCGTCCGGTGAGTGAGACTGGTTCCACCGTAGACGGTAAAGAGGAAACGAGGTCGGATGATGCGTACGCGTCCGCTGAAGGTGGCGCTGCTGGGCTGTGGAGTGGTCGGCTCAGAGGTGGCGCGCATCATGACGACGCACGCCGACGACCTCACGGCCCGTATCGGGGCCCCGGTGGAACTCGCGGGCGTGGCCGTACGCCGGCCCGACCGGGTGCGCGAGGGCATCGCCCCCGAGCTCGTCACCACCGACGCCACCGCCCTGGTCAAACGCGGCGACATCGACGTCGTGGTCGAGGTCATCGGCGGCATCGAGCCCGCCCGGACCCTCATCACCACCGCCTTCGAGCACGGCGCCTCCGTCGTCTCCGCCAACAAGGCGCTGCTCGCCCAGGACGGGGCCGCCCTGCACGCCGCCGCCGAGCAGCACGGCCGGGACCTCTACTACGAGGCCGCCGTCGCCGGTGCCATCCCGCTGATCCGGCCGCTGCGCGAGTCCCTCGCCGGCGACAAGATCAACCGGGTGATGGGCATCGTCAACGGGACCACCAACTTCATCCTCGACAAGATGGACTCCTCCGGCGCCGGGTATCAGGAGGCCCTCGACGAGGCCACCGCCCTGGGGTACGCGGAGGCCGACCCGACCGCCGACGTCGAGGGCTTCGACGCCGCCGCCAAGGCCGCGATCCTCGCCGGCATCGCCTTCCACACCCGCGTACGTCTCGACGACGTCTACCGCGAGGGCATGACCGAGGTGACGGCGGCCGACTTCGCCTCCGCGAAGCAGATGGGCTGCACCATCAAGCTCCTCGCCATCTGCGAGCGGGCCGGCGACGGGGCGTCCGTCACCGCACGCGTGCACCCGGCCATGATCCCGCTGAGCCACCCGCTGGCCTCCGTCCGCGGCGCCTACAACGCGGTGTTCGTCGAGTCCGACGCCGCCGGGCAGCTCATGTTCTACGGTCCCGGAGCGGGCGGTTCCCCCACCGCCTCCGCCGTGCTCGGCGACCTCGTCGCCGTCTGCCGCAACCGGATCGGCGGCGCGACCGGACCGGGCGAGTCCGCCTATGCCGCGCTGCCGGTGTCCCCGATGGGCGACGTCGTCACGCGGTACCACATCAGCCTCGACGTTGCTGACAAACCGGGTGTTCTCGCCCAGGTCGCGACCGTCTTCGCCGAGCACGGAGTCTCGATCGATACGGTTCGCCAGTCGGGGAAGGACGGCGAGGCCTCCCTCGTCGTCGTCACGCACCGTGCGTCCGACGCCGCCCTCAGCGGGACCGTCGAGGCGTTGCGCAAGCTCGACACCGTGCGTGGTGTCGCCAGCATCATGCGGGTTGAAGGAGAGTAACCAGCAATGACCCACCAGTGGCGCGGAATCATCGAGGAGTACCGGGACAGGCTGCCGGTATCCGACAGCACGCCGGTCGTGACGCTCCGTGAGGGCGGTACGCCCCTCGTGCCCGCGCAGGTGCTCTCCGAGCGCACGGGCTGCGAGGTCCACCTCAAGGTCGAGGGCGCGAACCCGACCGGGTCCTTCAAGGACCGCGGCATGACCATGGCCATCACCCGGGCCAAGGAGGAGGGCGCGAAGGCCGTCATCTGCGCCTCCACCGGCAACACGTCGGCCTCCGCCGCCGCCTACGCCGTGCGGGCCGGGATGGTGTGCGCGGTGCTCGTGCCGACGGGCAAGATCGCGCTCGGCAAGATGGGCCAGGCCCTCGTGCACGGCGCGAAGATCCTCCAAGTCGACGGCAACTTCGACGACTGCCTCACGCTCGCGCGCGGGCTGAGCGACAACTACCCCGTGGCGCTGGTCAATTCGGTCAACCCGGTCCGTATCGAGGGTCAGAAGACCGCCGCCTTCGAGATCGTGGACATGCTCGGCGACGCGCCCGACATCCACGTCCTGCCGGTCGGCAACGCGGGCAACATCACGGCCTATTGGAAGGGCTACACGGAGTACGCCGCGGACAAGGTGGCGACCCGGACCCCGCGGATGTGGGGTTTCCAGGCCTCCGGCAGCGCCCCGATCGTGCGCGGCGAGGTCGTCAAGGACCCCTCGACCATCGCCACGGCCATCCGCATCGGCAACCCGGCCTCCTGGCAGTACGCGCTTGCCGCGCGGGACGAGTCGGGCGGCTTCATCGACGAGGTGACGGACCGTGAGATCCTGCGCGCCTACCGGCTGTTGGCGTCGCAGGAGGGCGTCTTCGTCGAGCCGGCGTCCGCCGCGTCCGTCGCCGGTCTGCTGAAGGCCGCCGAGCAGGGCAAGGTCGACCCGGGGCAGCGGATCGTGTGCACCGTCACCGGCAACGGGCTGAAGGACCCCGACTGGGCCGTCGCCGGGGCCCCGCAGCCGGTCACCGTACCCGTCGACTCGGCGGCCGCGGCGGAGCGCCTCGGTCTGGCCTGACCTGCGGCGTCGCGCCGAGCGCCGGTGCACCGCCCGACACGGTCCGGCGCAAGACGGCGCTTACCCGGGGGAGTTCCCTACGGGGGGTGCATAGGGGGCTTACGACACGCATCGTGCGCCTCCTGTGCGCCCTATGTCGCCACAGAACCTTCCTTCGATAGGCTGTACTGAACCCGCCCGCCGCATATGCCTCCGCATAGGCACGGTGCCGCGCCGTCTCCGCGGCCGGGCAGCGGCCGGCCATCCCGGCCGGCAGCGGCCTCCGGGGTTCTCGTACGCCATCGAATGTCCACTGAACGTCATTCGACAATCACCGCAGCTCAAGGAGAGTCATCGAGCGATGGCCGGTCCAGCGTTCCGCGCCGCCGCCGTCCGGGTGCGCGTCCCCGCCACCAGCGCAAACCTCGGCCCGGGCTTCGACGCCCTCGGCCTCGCGCTGGGCTTGTACGACGACGTGGTCGTCCGGGTGGCCGACTCCGGGCTGCACATCGACATCGCGGGTGAGGGAAGCGAGACGCTCCCGCGCGACGAGAAGCACCTGCTCGTCCGTTCCCTGCGCACCGCCTTCGACCTGCTCGGCGGACAGCCGCGCGGTCTGGAGATCGTCTGCGCCAACCGCATTCCGCACGGCCGGGGTCTCGGCTCCTCCTCGGCCGCCATCTGCGCGGGCATCGTCGCCGCCCGCGCCGTGACCATAGGGGCGGACGCCAAGCTCGACGACACCGCGCTGCTGGAGCTCGCCACCGAGATCGAGGGCCACCCCGACAACGTCGCGGCGTGCCTGCTGGGCGGCTTCACCCTGTCCTGGATGGAGGGCGGGGCGGCGCGCGCGATCAGGATGGATCCCGCCGATTCCATCGTTCCGGTGGTTTTCGTCCCCGGAAAGCCGGTACTCACGGAGACGGCGCGCGGCCTGCTCCCGCGCACCGTTCCGCATGTCGACGCCGCCGCCAACGCGGGCCGGGCGGCCCTGCTCGTCGAGGCCCTGACGCGCCGCCCCGAACTGCTGCTGCCGGCCACCGAGGACCGCCTGCACCAGGAGTACCGCGCCCCCGCCATGCCCGAGAGCGCGGCACTGGTGGAGCGGCTGCGGGGGGACGGCATCCCCGCGGTCATCTCCGGCGCCGGACCCACGGTCATGGCGCTGGCCGACGCGGAGACCGCCGACAAGGTCGAGGCCCTGGCGGGCGCTGAGTGGGCCGCGAACCGGCTGCGTCTCGATCAGCGGGGCGCGAGCGTGCTGCCGCTCGCGACCTCCGGTGACATCTGAAAAGCGCTCGGTTACCGGATTTCGGGAGGGGGAATGTTTGTTGGATCCGGTAGTGTTAATCTCAAGTCTGCACCCGACCCCACCATGGCGAGGTGCCTTGTGTCCCCGTCCGGGACAGACATTCTTCCGGGAGCCCCCCAAGCCGCACTGTGTTCCGTACGTCGGACCGTACGCCGTACGAGGACACTGAGCGGGGCACAGGGCACGCTCCGGAACCGGTGCGACCACGCCGCGTGACACTGACACTGGGTGCCACGGCTCAAGGAAGCGCCATCACCAGATTCCTCCGCCGCTTAGGCGGACCACCGCCCCGGCACGGTTCACACCACACGAACCGAAGCCGGACAGCACAAACGGTCGCCGAGCCAGACAGGCCGACGTCCGCTCCAGGGAAGGACCCTTCGTGAGCGACACCACCGATCTGATGGGCGCACGTGTCGAGGAGACCGCTGCCGCGCCCGCCACGGACGCCTCCGCGCCTGCCAGCGGTGCCGGCTCCCGGCGGCGCCGCGGTACCGGCCTCGAGGGCATGGTGCTGGCCGAGCTGCAGCAGGTCGCCTCCGGCCTCGGTATCAGGGGCACCGCGCGGATGCGCAAGAGCCAGCTGATCGAGGTCATCAAGGAGGCGCAGGCGTCCGGCGGCGCCGCTCCGGCCGCCAAGGCCGACGCCCCCGCCGAGACCAAGCCCAAGCGCCGCGCCACCTCGCGGACCCGTACGGGCGACAATGCCGAGAAGGCGGACAAGAAGGCGGACGCGAAGGAGGCCTCCGAGGCCCCCGCGGACAAGGCCGACAAGGCCGTGGCCCAGCAGCAGATCGAGATCCCCGGCCAGCCGGCCGGCGGTCCCTCCCGCGCGGGCGAGCGTGGCGGAGACGAGGCGCCCGAGCGCCGTCGCCGCCGGGCCACCGCAGAGGCCGGAGCCCCGGCCTCCGCCACGGAGGCCGTCGTCGCCGAGGCGAAGAGCGACACCAAGGCCGAGACGCCGGCCCAGTCGCAGCAGCAGTCCCAGAACAACGACGCCAAGTCCGACGCCGGTGACGGCGGCGAGGGCCGTCGTCGCGACCGCCGTGACCGCGGAGAGCGTGGTGACCGCGGCGACCGTGGTGACCGCGGTGGCCGGGACCGCGACCGCCGCGGCGGCAAGGGCGACGACCAGCAGGGCGGCGGCCAGCGCGGCCAGCAGCAGAGCCAGCAGGGCGGCGGCCGTCAGGACCGGGGACAGCAGCAGGATGACGATGACTTCGACGGTGGCCGTCGTGGCCGTCGTGGACGCTACCGCGACCGCCGTGGCCGTCGCGGCCGCGACGACATCGCCTCCGAGCCGCAGATCAACGAGGACGACGTCCTGATCCCGGTCGCGGGCATCCTGGACATCCTCGACAACTACGCGTTCATCCGCACGTCCGGCTACCTGCCCGGCCCGAACGACGTGTACGTCTCCCTCGCCCAGGTCCGCAAGAACGGCCTGCGCAAGGGCGATCACGTCACCGGTGCCGTGCGTCAGCCGAAGGACGGGGAGCGGCGCGAGAAGTTCAACGCGCTGGTGCGCCTGGACTCCGTCAACGGCATGGCGCCCGAATCCGGGCGTGGGCGGCCGGAGTTCAACAAGCTGACGCCGCTGTACCCGCAGGACCGCCTCCGTCTGGAGACGGACCCGGGCGTCCTCACCACCCGCATCATCGACCTGGTCTCGCCCATCGGTAAGGGCCAGCGCGGTCTGATCGTGGCCCCGCCGAAGACCGGCAAGACCATGATCATGCAGGCGATCGCCAACGCGATCACGCACAACAACCCCGAGTGCCACCTGATGGTCGTCCTCGTCGACGAGCGTCCGGAAGAGGTCACCGACATGCAGCGGTCGGTGAAGGGCGAGGTCATCTCCTCGACCTTCGACCGCCCGGCCGAGGACCACACCACCGTCGCCGAGCTCGCCATCGAGCGCGCCAAGCGCCTGGTGGAGCTGGGTCACGACGTGGTCGTGCTGCTCGACTCGATCACCCGTCTGGGCCGTGCGTACAACCTCGCCGCCCCGGCCTCCGGCCGCATCCTGTCCGGTGGTGTCGACTCGACCGCCCTGTACCCGCCGAAGCGCTTCTTCGGTGCGGCCCGCAACATCGAGGACGGCGGCTCGCTGACGATCCTCGCCACCGCCCTGGTGGACACCGGGTCCCGCATGGACGAGGTGATCTTCGAGGAGTTCAAGGGCACCGGCAACGCGGAGCTCAAGCTCGACCGGAAGCTCGCCGACAAGCGCATCTTCCCGGCGGTGGACGTCGACGCGTCCGGTACCCGCAAGGAAGAGATCCTGCTCGCGCCCGACGAGCTCGCCATCGTCTGGAAGCTGCGCCGGGTGCTGCACGCCCTCGACCAGCAGCAGGCGGTCGAGCTGCTGCTCGACAAGATGAAGCAGACGAAGTCGAACGCCGAATTCCTGATGCAGATCCAGAAGACCACCCCGACGCCCGGCAACGGCGACTGAGGTAGTCAGCTGAGGTAAGGACTGCACAAGAGGGCCGCTCCCCGGACGGGGGCGGCCCTCTGTGCTGTTCGTGTGCGGGTAGGATCACGCTCTCTTCGAACTTGTGATCCCGAGGGGGGACATTCGTGGGTACACCCATGCCCGGGGGCGGTCGGCACAGACGCCGGATACGCATAGCACTGCCCGTCGCCGCGGCCGGTGTCGCCGCCGCCGTGGCCGGCGCGCTGCTGACGACCTCCGCCGACGCGGCCACCCCGCTGCCGCAGCCGACGATCAAGCCCGCCGTCAGCTCGCCGTCGCCGGCAGAGCTGGAGAAGCGCGTCGCGGGCGCCATGGCCGGTGACGACGTCGCGGGCAAGACGGGCAAGGCCTCGCTCAGCGCGAGCACCGGCACCGGCACCGGCAGCATCGACCCGAAGATCATCGGTGGCAACGAGACCACCATCAGCACGGCCCCGTGGATGGCGCAGCTGCACTACTACGACGACCGGGGCACCTCCAGCACCGCCGACGACATCGGCTTCTTCTGCGGTGGCGCCGTCGTCGCCCCGACGAAGATCCTCACCGCCGCGCACTGCGTCAAGGGCTACAACTGGAATGCCAACGGCGCCGTCATCACCGGCACCTCCCAGCTGCCCTCGGCCGACGGCACCGACCTGCACGGCGGCACCGTCACCGGCGTCTGGCGGCAGTGGAACCACCCGTCGTACAACGCGAACACCATCGACAACGACATCGCGGTGCTGACCCTGCCCGTCCCGGTCAAGGCCACCCCGATCCGGATGACGACGTCCGGCGACACCACGTCGTACAAGGCCGGCACCAGCGCCAAGGTCTACGGCTGGGGCCGCACCAGCTCCACCAGCGACGACATCTCCGAGACGCTGAAGACGGCCACGCTGCCCATGCAGTCCGACACGACGTGCTCCGGCGCGTACGGCGCGGACTTCATCAAGGGACACATGGTCTGCGCGGGCAACCCCGCCACCGGCAGCGACACCGGCACCGTCTCCGCCTGCAACGGCGACTCCGGCGGCCCCCTGGTCGTCAACAACCGGATCGTCGGCGTCGTGTCCTGGGGCGTGACCGACTGCGTCGCGAAGGGCGCCTACAGCGTCTTCAGCAAGGTCAGCACGTACGTCGGCGCCGCCTACCCGCGCCTGGACGACACCAACATCAACGGTGACCACAAGGCCGACCTGTGGGTGCGCAACGCCTCCACCAAGACCGGCTACTCCAAGAACTCCAACGGCACCTCCTTCGCCGCCCGTGAGTCGTGGGGCAACTGGGACGGCGTGAACGTCGTCCTGCAGACCGACCTCGACCGGGACGGCTACCAGGACCTGGTCTACCGGGTCAGCTCCACCGGCGACGTCTTCTGGACGCACTACGTCATCTCCAGCGGCACCTGGAGCACCAAGCAGATCGCCGACAACTGGAAGACGCGCACGCGGATCATCACCCCCGGTGACGTCACCGGCGACTACCTGCCCGACCTGCTCTCGGTCGACTCGGCGGGCGTGATGTGGATCTACCCGGGCAAGGGCAACGGCACCTTCGCGGCCCGCGTGAAGGTCGGCTCCGGCTGGAACCAGTACAACTCCGTGCGCGGCAAGGGCGACTTCAACGGGGACGGCAAGACCGACCTCATCGCCCGCAGCAAGTCGGGCAGCTACCTCTACCTCTACAAGGGCACCGGCAAGGCCGGCTCGGGCGCGTTCTCGGCCCGGGTCAAGGTGCGCACGTGGGACGGCTACAACGCCTTCGACGCGCCCGGCGACGTCACGGGCGACGGCAAGGCCGACTTCCTGGCCCGCACCCCCGGCGGCACGCTCTACCTGTACGCGGGTACCGGCAAGGGGACCAGCGAGATCTTTGCCACACGGAAGTCCGTCGGCACCGATTTCAAGCAGTACGACATCTTCGGCTGAAATTGCAGGTAAGCGGGGTACGTCCCGCTGTGCCGAACACGCGCTGTGCCCACCGTCCTACGCGGTGGGCACAGTCCGTTGTGCAACCCTTTCCCGAGTTTCTCCGTCTGACCAGGTGGAGCGACGATAGTGCGAGGAAGGTTCTTTTTCGGCCACGCCTGGCACTGACCGCAGGGGGTAAGCGACCGTAGAAGAGCTGAGGAGTACATGTCTGCCGAGAGCACGCCGGAGCCGGGCATACCGGGAAGCAACGGCATCAGCGGAGCGCGTCATCGCGGCAAGGGCCGGCGACGCAAGCCCCAGAGACGCCGCAAGGGCCTGATGATCACGGCCTGGACCACCGCGGGCATCGTGGTGCTGGGTGGCGCCGGGGCCGGATATCTGTACTTCAAGCTCAACGGCAACCTCAAGAGCGTCGACATCGACCAGGCTCTCGGCACCAACCGGCCCAAGAAGGTCGACAACGGTTCCGAGAACATCCTCGTCCTCGGCTCCGACACCCGCGCCGGAGGCAACAAGAAGCTCGGCGGCGGCACCGACGACGGCAGCGCCCGGTCCGACACGGCGATGATCGTGCACATCTACAAGGGCCACAAGAAGGCCAGCGTCGTCTCCATCCCGCGCGACACCCTGATCGACCGCCCGTCGTGCACGGACACCAAGGGCGGCAAGCACCCCGCCGCCCACAGCGTGATGTTCAACTCCGCGTACTCCACCGGCGGGGCCGCCTGCGCCGTGAAGACCGTCGAGTCGATCACCGACCTGCGCATGGACCACTACCTGGAGGTCGACTTCGCCGGCTTCCAGAAGCTCATCGACGACCTCGGCGGCGTCGAGATCACCACGACGAAGAGCATCGACGACCCCGACAGCCATCTGAAGCTGAAGGCGGGCACCCACACGCTCGACGGCAAGCAGGCCCTCGGCCTGGTCCGCACCAGGCACGGCGTCGGCGACGGCTCCGACCTGGGCCGCATCCAGCTCCAGCAGGCCTTCATCAAGGCCCTGGTCAACCAGATCAAGGACGTCGGCGTCCTCTCCGACCCCAAGAAGCTGCTCGACCTCGCGGAGACCGCGACCAAGACGGTGACGACCGACTCCGACCTGGGCTCGGTCAACAAGCTCGCCTCCTTCGCGAGCGGCCTCCAGGGCATCAGCCCGTCCCACATGCACATGGTCACGATGCCGGTGGCCTACGACCCGGCCGACCCCAACCGCGTCCTCCTCCAGGAGAAGAAGGCGGACCAGATCTGGAAGGCCCTGGAGCAGGACAAGCCGATCCCGAAGTCGGCGACGTCCGGATCGGCGACGGGCGAAGCCAAGGGTGTCGTGAGCACGCCCTGACGGTTCGCTGGAATAGATCCCCGCAACCCCCGGTTTGGGGAGTAGGCCCCAGTCCTGGCAGACTGGTACGTCGGCCCCGGTTCACGCTCCCGCACCCCGCGGCGGCGACCCGGCGCCCTCCCGAAACTAGGAGACACCTTGAAGCGCGACATCCACCCCGAGTACGTCGAGACGCAGGTCAGCTGCACCTGTGGCGCGTCGTTCACCACCCGCAGCACCATCGAGTCCGGCACCATCCGCGCCGATGTCTGCTCCGAGTGCCACCCGTTCTACACGGGCAAGCAGAAGATCCTCGACACCGGTGGCCGTGTGGCCCGCTTCGAGGCCCGCTTCGGCAAGGCCGCCGGCTCCAAGAAGTAGCGAGCCTCAATTCGCCGGTCCACGGACGCGCCCCCTTCACCGGGCGCTCCGGGACCGGCGTTTTTGGTCGCCCGCCCTTCACCCCCGTCCGTACACAGGAGCCCCAAGATGTTCGAGGCCGTCGAGGAACTCGTCGCCGAGCACGCCGACCTGGAGAAGAAGCTCGCCGATCCCTCGGTCCACTCCGACCAGGCCAACGCGCGCAAGCTGAACAAGCGGTACGCCGAGCTGACTCCGATCGTCGCCACGTACCGGTCCTGGACGCAGACGGGCGGCGACATCGAGACCGCGCGCGAACTGGGCGCCGACGATCCCGACTTCGCGGCCGAGGTCAAGGTCCTGGAGCGGCAGCGCGAGGAGCTCACGGAGAAGCTGCGCCTCCTGCTCGTCCCGCGCGACCCCAGCGACGACAAGGACGTCATCCTCGAGATCAAGGCGGGCGCGGGCGGCGACGAGTCGGCGCTGTTCGCCGGCGACCTGCTGCGCATGTACCTGCGCTACGCCGAGCGCGTCGGCTGGAAGACCGAGATCATCGACGCCACCGAGTCCGAGCTGGGCGGCTACAAGGACGTCCAGGTCGTCGTGAAGACCAAGGGCGGCCAGGGCGCGACCGAGCCCGGCCAGGGCGTCTGGGCGCGACTGAAGTACGAGGGCGGTGTGCACCGCGTGCAGCGCGTGCCCGCGACGGAGTCCCAGGGCCGGATCCACACCTCCGCGGCCGGTGTGCTCGTCACGCCCGAGGCCGAGGAGGTCGACGTCGAGATCAACCCCAACGACCTCCGGATCGACGTCTACCGGTCCTCCGGGCCCGGAGGACAGTCCGTCAACACCACCGACTCCGCCGTGCGCATCACGCACATCCCGACCGGAGTCGTCGCCTCCTGCCAGAACGAGAAGAGCCAGCTGCAGAACAAGGAGCAGGCACTGCGTATCCTGCGCTCCAGGCTGCTCGCAGCGGCGCAGGAGGAGGCGGAGAGGGAGGCTGCCGACGCCCGCCGCAGCCAGGTCCGCACGGTCGACCGCTCCGAGAAGATCCGCACGTACAACTTCCCGGAGAACCGCCTCTCGGACCACCGCGTCGGCTTCAAGGCGTACAACCTGGACCAGGTCCTGGACGGCGACCTCGACGCGGTGATCCAGGCCTGTGTCGACGCGGATTCCGCGGCGAAGCTGGCGGCCGCGTAAGGCAGGCACGAGCACGTACGAGTGATCGCGTACGAGTACTACGGAGGACTTGCGTGAACCTGCTGCTCGCGGAGGTGGCCCAGGCCACCCAGCGGCTCGCCGACGCCGGCGTGCCCTCGCCGCGTACCGACGCGGAGGAACTCGCCGCGTTCGTGCACGGCGTCAAGCGCGGCGAGCTGCACTCCGTCAGGGACTCCGACTTCGACGCCCGCTACTGGGAGGTCATCGCCCGCCGAGAGGCCCGCGAACCGCTCCAGCACATCACCGGGCGCGCCTACTTCCGCTACCTGGAACTCCAGGTCGGCCCCGGGGTGTTCGTGCCGCGGCCCGAGACGGAGTCCGTGGTCGGCTGGGCCATAGACGCCGTACGGGCCATGGACGTCGTCGAGCCGTGCATCGTCGACCTGTGCACCGGCTCCGGCGCCATCGCGCTCGCCCTCGCCCAGGAGGTGCCGCGCTCGCGCGTGCACGCCGTGGAGCTGTCCGAGGACGCCCTCAAGTGGACCCGCAAGAACGTCGAGGGGTCGAGGGTCGACCTGCGGCAGGGCAACGCGCTGACGGCCTTCCCGGACCTGGACGGCCAGGTCGACCTGGTCATCACCAACCCGCCGTACATTCCGCTCACCGAGTGGGAGTACGTCGCCCCCGAGGCGCGGGACTACGACCCCGACATGGCCCTCTTCTCCGGCGAGGACGGCCTCGACCTGATCCGCGGCCTGGAGCGCACCGCGCACCGGCTGCTGCGCCCGGGCGGCGTGGTCGTGGTCGAGCACGCCGACACCCAGGGCGGCCAGGTGCCGTGGATCTTCACCGAGGAGCGGGGCTGGGCCGACGCGGCCGACCACCCGGACCTCAACAACCGCCCGCGCTTCGCCACGGCCCGCAAGGCGCTGCCGTGAGCACACCGGGCACCCCGCGGTCTGCGCGGGTTTCGTGGACTTCGTGGACTTCATCCCAGCAGCACGTGTACGAGGAGGCCAGCTAAAGATGGCACGGCGATACGACACCAACGACGCGACCGACCGTGTGACCGGTCTGCGCGAGGCAGCGTCCGCCGTCCGCCGTGGCGAGCTCGTGGTGCTGCCGACGGACACGGTGTACGGCATCGGCGCCGACGCGTTCTCCTCGGAGGCGGTCGCCGACCTGCTCGACGCGAAGGGCCGGGGCCGCAACATGCCCACGCCCGTCCTCATCGGCTCCCCGAACACGCTGCACGGCCTCGTCACGGACTTCTCCGAGCTGGCCTGGGAGCTGGTCGACGCCTTCTGGCCGGGCGCGCTGACGCTCGTCGCCCGGCACCAGCCGTCCCTGCAGTGGGACCTCGGGGACACCCGTGGCACGGTCGCCGTGCGCATGCCCCTGCACCCCGTCGCCATCGAACTGCTGACCGAGGTCGGCCCCATGGCCGTCTCCTCCGCCAACCTGACCGGCCACCCGGCGCCGGAGGACTGCGACGCGGCCCAGGGGATGCTCGGCGACTCCGTCTCCGTCTACCTCGACGGCGGCCCGACCCCCGGCATCGTCCCCTCGTCGATCGTCGACGTGACCCGTGAGGTGCCGTTGCTGCTGCGCGCGGGTGCCATCTCGGCGGACGAGCTGCGAAAGGTCGTACCCGACCTCGAGGTGGCGAATTGACGGCCCCTGGATCGGGGCGTGGCATAGGCAACGGGGAAAGCGCGGCGGAGATCACGACGACGTTCGTGGGGCTTCCGCGTGACAGCTTCCGGATCCTCCACGTCAGCACCGGCAACGTGTGCCGCTCGCCCATCACCGAGCGGCTGACCCGCCATGCGGTGCGGGAGCGGCTCGGCATCCTGGGCGGCGGGCTGATCGTGGAGAGCGCGGGCACCTGGGGCCACGAGGGCGCGCCGATGGAGTCCCACGCGGAGACCGTCCTGGCCGACTTCGGCGCGGACGCCTCCGGCTTCACCGGGCGCGAGCTCCTCGACGAGCACGTGATCCGCGCCGACCTGGTGCTGACCGCCACCCGGGACCACCGGGCGCAGGTCATCTCCATGGGCCACTCCGCGGGCCTGCGGACCTTCACGCTCAAGGAGTTCACCCGCCTGGTCAAGGCCATCGACCCGGCGACCCTGCCGCCGCTGGAGGAGGGCGTGGTCACCCGCGCGCGTGCGCTGGTCCGCGCCGCGGCCGCTCTACGCGGGTGGCTGCTGGCCCCGACGGCCGAGGCGGACGAGGTCTACGACCCGTACGGCGCCCCCCTGACGTTCTTCCGGTCCATCGGGGACGAGATACACCAGGCGCTCGACCCGGTGGTCACGGCCCTCACGGGCGTACCCGCAAGGACGTAACAGCCGAGCGCTCCGCAGGGCCCGGGCCTACATTGGTCGTACGTGCCACCGTCGACGCCCGGAGCCCACCATGACGGTCACCCCTGCCATCGAGGCCGACGTCCTGCGCCACCAGGACCCCGAGCTCGCCGACATCCTGCTCGGGGAGCGGGAGCGGCAGTCGACCACGCTCCAGCTGATCGCGGCGGAGAACTTCAGCTCCCCGGCCGTGCTGGCCGCCCTCGGGTCACCGCTCGCGAACAAGTACGCCGAGGGCTACCCGGGCGCACGGCACCACGGCGGATGCGAGGTCGTCGACGTGGCCGAACGCCTCGCCGTGGAGCGGGCCAGGGCGCTGTTCGGCGCCGACCACGCCAACGTCCAGGCGCACTCGGGTTCTTCGGCGGTGCTCGCCGCCTACGCCGCCCTGCTCCGCCCCGGTGACACGGTCCTCGCGCTCGGCCTGCCCTACGGCGGCCATCTCACGCACGGTTCGCCCGCCAACTTCTCGGGCCGCTGGTTCGACTTCGTCGGTTACGGCGTCGAGGCCGAGTCCGGGCTCATCGACCACGAGCAGGTGCGCACCCTGGCCCGCACCCGCCGGCCCAAGGCGATCGTGTGCGGCTCGATCGCCTATCCCCGCCATCTCGACTACGCGTTCTTCCGCGAGGTCGCCGACGAGGTGGGCGCGTATCTCATCGCGGACGCCGCGCACCCCCTCGGGCTGGTCGCCGGGGGAGCGGCCCCGAACCCGGTGCCGTACGCGGACATCGTCTGCGGGACCACCCACAAGGTGCTGCGGGGCCCGCGCGGCGGTGTGATCCTGTGCCGGGCGGAGCTGGCCGAGCGGGTCGACCGGGCCGTGTTCCCTTTCACACAGGGCGGTGCGCAGATGCACACCATCGCCGCCAAGGCGGTCGCGTTCGGGGAGGCGGCAACACCGGCGTTCGCGGCGTACGCCCATCAGGTGGTGGCGAATGCACGAGTCCTGGCGGCCCGGCTGGCCGCGGCGGGCCTGGTCGTCACCACCGGCGGCACGGACACCCACCTGATCACCGCCGACCCGGCGCCGCTCGGCGTCGACGGACGCACCGCCCGGGGCCGTCTCGCCGCGGCGGGCCTGGTCATGGACTGCTGCGCGCTGCCGCACGGTGACGCCCGCGGGCTCCGGCTCGGTACGGCCGCGATCACCACGCAGGGCATGGGCGAGGCGGAGATGGCCCGGATCGCCGGACTGTTCGCCGGGGTGCTCCGGGGCGTGACGGATCCCTCGAGAGCCCGTGAAGAAGTGCGGGAGCTGGCCGGTGGATTTCCGCCGTATCCGGCGTGAGTCGGGGTAAGCGCATCAGCGTGCACAGCCACTCGTGCAACCATCATCGCTACCCGGAAGTCCCCACCCATATGCGCGCATCGCTAGGGTGTGGGGCTGAGATGGCCAGCGAGACCTGTGGGGAAGCCCGTGCGTGAATACCTCCTGACGCTCTGCATCACGGCCGCGGTGACGTATCTGCTGACAGGGCCGGTACGGAAGTTCGCGATCGTGGCCGGAGCGATGCCGGAGATCCGGGCACGTGACGTGCACCGGGAGCCCACTCCGCGCCTCGGCGGTATCGCGATGTTCTTCGGCCTGTGCGCGGGCCTGCTGGTGGCCGACCACCTGACCAACCTCAACCAGGTCTTCGAGACGTCGAACGAACCCCGGGCGCTGCTGTCCGGGGCCGCCCTGATCTGGCTGATCGGTGTACTGGACGACAAGTTCGAGATCGACGCCCTGATCAAGCTGGGCGGCCAGATGATCGCCGCGGGCGTGATGGTCGTGCAGGGTCTGACGATCCTGTGGCTGCCGATCCCGGGTGTCGGCTCGGTCGCCCTCACCCAGTGGCAGGGCACCCTGCTCACGGTCGCGCTGGTCGTCATCACCATCAACGCGGTCAACTTCGTCGACGGCCTGGACGGCCTCGCGGCCGGCATGGTCTGCATCGCGGCCACGGCGTTCTTCCTGTACGCCTACCGGATCTGGTACTCGTACGGCATCGAGGCCGCCGCCCCGGCCACCCTCTTCTCGGCGATCCTGATGGGCATGTGCCTGGGCTTCCTGCCGCACAACATGCACCCGGCGCGGATCTTCATGGGGGACTCCGGCTCGATGCTGATCGGCCTGGTCCTGGCCGCCGGCGCGATCTCCGTCACCGGGCAGGTCGACCCGGACGCACTCAACCTGTACGTGGGCTCCGAGAAGGAGGCCGTGCACCAGACGGTCCCCGTTTACATCCCGCTGCTGCTGCCGCTGACGATCATCGCTGTGCCGGCCGCCGACCTGATCCTGGCGATCGTGCGCCGCACCTGGCGCGGCCAGTCCCCGTTCGCCGCCGACCGCGGCCACCTGCACCACCGGCTGCTGGAGATCGGCCACTCGCACAGCCGCGCCGTGCTGATCATGTACTTCTGGTCGGCGCTGATCGCCTTCGGGGCCCTCGCCTACTCGGTCAACTCGGCGTCCATGTGGATCGTGCTCGGGGTGGTGTTCCTGAGCGCGATCGGTCTGATCCTGCTTCTGCTGCCGCGCTTCACGCCCCGCGCCCCGCGCTGGATGGAGCGGTTCGTGCCGCCGCGCTACCGGCGTCGCGGCTCGGTCGCGGCCCTCTCACCCGAGGCCTCGACGCCGGCGTCCGCGGCGGACGCGCACAGCCCGGTCGGGACCGAGAACCGCACGCCCGTGGTCTCCGGGGTTGCCGGTGTCAACGGGGCGACGGCCCTCGGCCCTCGCTCGCGTCTGGCCGACCGGCGCAAGGCGGGGACAAGGTAAGAATCTGACGAGAGCATTGCCAAGTCGTGGGGTGGCGATGGGGGTGCGAAGCGCCCCAATACCAGACATTGCGGCACCGTTCTCGCTCAGACGCGCAGGTTCACTCTCATGTGTGACCGTCCGCACACCTTCAGGTAAAGACTGCATCAAATAGTTTGTGATACGGTTCACGAGAACCCCCCGGATAGAGCCGAAGGACCGTAGTGCGACGGTCCATTGGTGTGAGGTCTCCACTCAGCCCGGGACTACGCTCGTCCATGACGACACCCCTGCCCCCTGCGAAAGCGGAGTTGCCGCCATGCCGTCCAATGACGCCCGGAACCTCTTGCAGTGCGCTGTGCCCACAGCCGCTGCCGGTGTGGTCGTGGTCGCCGTCAGTGGCGCGGTGGCCGGAGGCAAGGGAGCGATCGGAGCGGCCGTCGGCACCGTACTGGCCATCCTCTTCATGGGAATCGGTCTGTACGTTCTCCAGTGGACGGCAAAAACGCTCCCGCAGTTGTTCCAGGCCATGGGGCTCATGCTCTATGTCGCCCAGCTCCTGCTTCTCCTGATCTTCGTCGCCCTCTTCAAGGACACCTCTCTCTTCAATGCGAAGACGTTCGCCCTCGGGCTCGTCATCGCCACCGTCGTGTGGATGGCCGCGCAGGCTCGTGCGCATATGAAGGCCAAGATCTTCTACATCGACCCGGACTCCGAGAAGAGCGAGAAGCCCGAGAAGACCGGGTCGTCGTCGTGACGAGTAGGGGCGCGATAAAGGGCAGTAGGAACTCCTGCTATCGTCCGGTGCCAACTGCGGCATCGCGGGCGCGGGCATCTGAGCTGACGCCTGCTCGAACGCGAGGCTCGATGCCCCCCAGCCGCCCTCACATCCGTAACACCAGTCCCGTGCCGAACCGCGGCTCTGCGCCGCGCCGACACAACGAGGTTGCCGTACCTATGCGTCACGCCGAAGGAGCCCGCGGTGAGTGCTGACCAGACCCAGCTCGCCTTTGACTGGAGCTGTCGGATCATGTCCGACGGGTGTGGTTTTCCGGCACCGGGCCTGCACTCGTTCCTCTTCAAGCCGATTGCCACGGTTGGAGGGTTCGAGTTCAACAAGGTGATGCTGCTTGCCCTCATCACCACCGTCCTCGTCATCGGCTTCTTCTACGCGGCCTTCGGCAAGGCCAAGGTCGTGCCGGGCAAGCTGCAGATGGTCGGTGAAGCCGGTTACGACTTCGTCCGCCGCGGCATCGTCTACGAGACCCTCGGAAAGAAGGAGGGCGAGAAGTACGTCCCCCTGATGGTCTCGCTCTTCTTCTTCATCTGGATCATGAACATCTGGTCCGTGATCCCGCTCGCGCAGTTCCCGGTCTCGTCGATCATCGCCTTCCCGGCGGTCCTCGCCGCGATCGTCTACGTGACCTGGGTCTCGCTGACCTTCAAGCGGCACGGCTTCGTCGGGTTCTTCAAGAACATCACCGGCTACGACAAGTCGCTCGGCCCGGTGCTGCCGCTCGTCATGGTCATCGAGTTCTTCTCGAACCTGCTCGTCCGGCCGTTCACGCACGCGGTGCGACTGTTCGCGAACATGTTCGCCGGCCACCTGATGCTGGTCATGTTCACCGTCGCCTCCTGGTACCTGCTGAACAGCTGGATGGTCCCGGCGGCCGGTGTCTCCTTCGTCATGACCGTCGCGATGATCGGCTTCGAACTCTTCGTGCAGGCCGTCCAGGCGTACGTCTTCGTACTCCTCGCCTGCACGTACATCCAGGGCGCTCTGGCCGAGCACCACTGAGCCCCGCCCGCCCCCGCAAGTCCCAAGAACGTCCGGTGGCCAACCCCCGCCGGTCCGTGAAAGAGAAGGAAGATTCAGCATGGCTGCCACTGAGACCCTCGCCGCTGTCTCCGGTTCGCTCGGCTCCATCGGCTACGGCCTCTCCGCCATCGGCCCCGGCATCGGCGTCGGCATCATCTTCGGCAACGGCACCCAGGCCCTGGCCCGTCAGCCCGAGGCCGCCGGCCTGATCCGTGCCAACCAGATCCTGGGCTTCGCCTTCTGTGAGGCGCTCGCCCTCATCGGCATCGTTATGCCGTTCGTGTTCGGTCAGTAATCACCTGCTCACCGACACGTTTCGACGAAAGGCACTGATGTGATCGCCAACCTGGTGCAGCTGGCGGCCGAGGAAGAGCAGAACCCGCTCGTTCCTCCGGGCCCCGAGCTGCTCATCGGCACCATCGCCTTCGCCATCGTGTTCTTCTTCTTCTGGAAGAAGCTGCTTCCGAACATCAACAAGGTTCTGGAGGAGCGCCGCGCGGCGATCGAAGGCGGTATCGAAGAGGCCGAGACCATGAAGGTCGAGGCCCAGAGCGTCCTTGAGCAGTACAAGGCACAGCTCGCCGAGGCCCGGCACGAGGCCGCGCGCCTGCGCCAGGAGGCGCAGGAGCAGGGTGCCACGCTCATCGCCGAGATGCGGGCCGAGGGCCAGCGTCAGCGCGAGGAGATCGTCGCCGCCGGCCACTCCCAGATCGAGGCCGACCGCAAGGCCGCCGCTTCCGCGCTGCGCCAGGACGTCGGCAAGCTCGCCACCGACCTGGCCGGCAAGCTCGTCGGGGAGTCCCTCGAGGACCACGCCCGCCAGAGCCGCGTGATCGACCGGTTCCTCGACGAGCTCGAGGAGAAGGCCGAGGCCGGACGATGAACGGAGCGAGCCGCGAGGCCCTGGCAGCCGCACGTGAGCGTCTCGACGCGCTGACGGACTCGACGTCCGTGAACGCGGCATCGCTCGCCGACGAGCTGGCCGCCGTCACCGCGCTGCTCGACCGCGAGGTGTCGCTGCGTCGGGTCCTCACCGACCCGGCGCAGGACGGAGAGGCGAAGGCCGGGCTGGCCCAGCGTCTGCTCGGCACCCAGGTCAGCGGCCCCGCCGCGGACCTGGTGGCCGGCATGGTGCGCTCCCGCTGGTCGCAGTCCCGCGACCTGGTGGACGCCTTGGAGGTGCTGGCCAACACCGCCGACCTCACCGCCGCGCAGCAGACCGGCAAGCTCGACGACGTCGAGGACGAGCTGTTCCGGTTCGGCCGGATCGTCTCCGGCAGCACCGAGCTGCGGGCCGCGCTGACCGACCGCAAGGCCACCACCTCGGCCAAGGGCGAGCTGCTGCGCAGCCTGCTCGGCGGCCGGGCGCAGTCGGCCACCGAGCGTCTGGTCACGCGCCTTGTGACCGCGCCGCGGGGACGTAGCCTGGAGGCGGGACTCGAGTCCCTGTCCAAGCTGGCCGCCGACCGCCGGGACCGCATGGTGGCGATCGTCACCTCGGCGGTACCGCTGAGCGACCCGCAGAAGCAGCGCCTGGGCGATGCCCTCGCGAAGCTCTACGGCCGCCGGATGCACCTCAACCTGGACGTGGACCCCGAGGTCCTCGGCGGGATCCGGGTGCAGGTCGGTGACGAGGTCATCAACGGCTCGCTCGCGGACCGCATCGAGGACGCCAGCCGCCGGCTCGCCGGCTGAGCAGCAACTCAATAGGCACAACGTACTTACGACGGCCCTGGTTGGGCCGTGCAGAAGAATCCTGGGGGTCGCCCCCAGACCCCCAAAGTGAAACTTCGGGCCCAACAAGGAGAGCAGGGAACCCAGATGGCGGAGCTCACGATCCGGCCGGAGGAGATCCGGGACGCGCTGGAGAACTTCGTCCAGGCGTACAAGCCGGACGCGGCCTCGCGCGAGGAGGTCGGTACGGTCACCTTCGCCGGTGACGGCATCGCGAAGGTCGAGGGCCTGCCCTCGACCATGGCCAACGAGCTGCTGAAGTTCGAGGACGGCACCCTCGGCCTCGCCCTCAACCTCGAGGAGCGCGAGATCGGTGCCATCGTCCTCGGCGACTTCAGCGGCGTCGAGGAGGGCCAGCCGGTCTCCCGTACCGGTGAGGTTCTCTCCGTCGCGGTGGGCGAGGGCTACCTCGGCCGCGTGGTGGACCCCCTCGGCAACCCGATCGACGGCCTCGGCGAGATCGAGACCGAAGACCGTCGCGCCCTGGAGCTGCAGGCCCCGGGCGTCATGGTCCGCAAGTCGGTGCACGAGCCGATGGAGACGGGCTACAAGGCCGTCGACGCGATGACCCCCGTCGGCCGTGGCCAGCGTCAGCTGATCATCGGTGACCGCCAGACCGGCAAGACCGCCCTGGCCGTCGACACGATCATCAACCAGCGCGACAACTGGCGTTCGGGCGACCCGAACAAGCAGGTCCGCTGCATCTACGTCGCCATCGGCCAGAAGGGCTCCACGATCGCCGGTGTGCGCGGCGCTCTGGAAGAGGCCGGCGCGCTGGAGTACACGACCATCGTCGCCGCCCCGGCGTCCGACCCGGCCGGCTTCAAGTACCTTGCGCCGTACACCGGTTCGGCCATCGGCCAGCACTGGATGTACCAGGGCAAGCACGTCCTGATCATCTTCGACGACCTGTCGAAGCAGGCCGACGCGTACCGCGCCGTGTCGCTGCTGCTGCGCCGCCCGCCGGGCCGTGAGGCCTACCCGGGTGACGTCTTCTACCTGCACTCCCGTCTGCTGGAGCGCTGCGCGAAGCTCTCCGACGAGATGGGTGCCGGCTCGATGACCGGTCTGCCGATCGTCGAGACCAAGGCCAACGACGTCTCGGCGTTCATCCCGACCAACGTCATCTCCATCACCGACGGCCAGTGCTTCCTGGAGTCGGACCTGTTCAACGCCGGTCAGCGCCCCGCGCTGAACGTCGGTATCTCCGTCTCCCGAGTCGGTGGTTCCGCGCAGCACAAGGCGATGAAGCAGGTCTCCGGCCGTCTGCGCGTGGACCTTGCCCAGTTCCGTGAGCTGGAGGCGTTCGCCGCCTTCGGTTCGGACCTGGACGCCGCGTCGAAGGCGCAGCTGGAGCGCGGTCAGCGCATGGTCGAGCTGCTGAAGCAGTCGCAGTACCAGCCGATGGCCACCGAGGACCAGGTCGTCTCCGTCTGGGCCGGCACCACCGGCAAGATGGACGACGTCCCCGTCGCCGACATCCGCCGCTTCGAGAAGGAGCTGCTGGACTACCTGCACCGCAAGGAGCAGGGTCTGATGACCTCCATCCGTGAGGGCGGCAAGATGTCCGACGACACCCTGCAGGCCGTCGCCGAGGCCATCGCGGAGTTCAAGAAGCAGTTCGAGACCTCCGACGGCAAGCTGCTCGGCGAGGACACCCCGGCTGCCGGTAAGTGACGACGGAAGGGACCTGACTCATGGGAGCCCAGCTCCGGGTCTACAAGCGTCGCATCCGATCCGTCTCCGCGACCAAGAAGATCACCAAGGCGATGGAGATGATCGCCGCCTCGCGCGTCGTCAAGGCGCAGCGCAAGGTGGCGGCCTCCACCCCGTACGCGACCGAGCTCACCCGCGCGGTCACGGCGGTGGCGACCGGATCCAACACCAAGCACCCGCTGACGACGGAGGCCGAGAACCCGACCCGCGCCGCGGTCCTGCTCCTCACGAGCGACCGCGGTCTGGCCGGCGCCTTCAACTCCAACGCCATCAAGGCCGCGGAGAAGCTCACGGCGAAGCTTGAGGCCGAGGGCAAGGAAGTCGTCAACTACATCGTCGGCCGCCGCGGTGTCGCCCACTACAACTTCCGCGAGCGCAAGATCGCGGAGTCGTTCACGGGCTTCACTGACGACCCGACGTACGCGGACGCCAAGAAGGTCGCGGCCCCGCTGATCGAGGCCATCGAGACGGAGACGGCCGAGGGCGGCGTGGACGAGCTCCACATCGTCTACACCGAGTTCGTGTCGATGATGACGCAGACGGCGATCGAGGCCCGGCTGCTGCCGCTCAGCCTCGACGAGGTCGCGGCGGAGGCGGCGCCCAAGGGCGAGATCCTCCCGCTGTTCGACTTCGAGCCCTCGGCGGAGGACGTCCTGGACGCCCTGCTGCCGCGCTACGTCGAGAGCCGCATCTACAACGCGCTGCTCCAGTCGGCCGCCTCCAAGCACGCCGCCACGCGGCGCGCGATGAAGTCGGCCACCGACAACGCCGGAGAGCTCATCGAGACGCTCACCCGGCTTGCCAACCAGGCCCGCCAGGCCGAAATCACCCAGGAAATCAGCGAGATCGTCGGTGGCGCGAGTGCCCTGGCCGACGCGACCGCGGGGAGTGACCGATAAATGACCACCACTGTTGAGACGGCCACGGCGACGGGCCGCGTCGCGCGGGTCATCGGCCCGGTCGTCGACGTGGAGTTCCCCGTCGACGCGATGCCGGAGATCTACAACGCCCTTCACGTCGAGGTCGCCGACCCGGCGCTGGCGGGCGAGAAGAAGACGCTGACCCTGGAGGTCGCCCAGCACCTGGGTGACGGCCTGGTCCGCGCCATCTCCATGCAGCCCACCGACGGCCTGGTCCGCCAGGCCCCGGTGACCGACACCGGTGCGGGCATCACCGTCCCGGTCGGCGACTTCACCAAGGGCAAGGTGTTCAACACCCTCGGTGAGGTGCTGAACACCGACGAGGTGCACGAGGGCGAGCGGTGGTCCATCCACCGCAAGGCCCCCGCGTTCGACCAGCTCGAGTCGAAGACCGAGATGTTCGAGACGGGCCTGAAGGTCGTCGACCTCCTCACCCCGTACGTCAAGGGCGGCAAGATCGGTCTGTTCGGTGGTGCCGGTGTCGGCAAGACCGTGCTGATCCAGGAAATGATCATGCGTGTCGCCAACCTCCACGAGGGCGTCTCCGTCTTCGCGGGCGTCGGCGAGCGCACCCGTGAGGGCAACGACCTCATCGCGGAGATGGAAGAGTCCGGCGTTCTGGACAAGACCGCCCTGGTCTTCGGCCAGATGGACGAGCCCCCGGGCACCCGTCTGCGCGTGGCCCTGGCCGGCCTGACGATGGCGGAGTACTTCCGTGACGTCCAGAAGCAGGACGTGCTGTTCTTCATCGACAACATCTTCCGCTTCACCCAGGCCGGTTCCGAGGTGTCGACCCTGCTCGGCCGTATGCCCTCCGCGGTGGGCTACCAGCCGAACCTGGCCGACGAGATGGGCACCCTCCAGGAGCGCATCACCTCGACCCGTGGTCACTCGATCACCTCGATGCAGGCGATCTACGTCCCCGCGGACGACCTGACCGACCCGGCCCCGGCCACCACCTTCGCCCACCTCGACGCGACGACGGTTCTGTCCCGTCCGATCTCCGAGAAGGGCATCTACCCGGCCGTGGACCCGCTGGACTCGACGTCCCGCATCCTCGACCCGCGGTACATCTCGGCGGAGCACTACAACGCCGCGATGCGCGTGAAGAACATCCTGCAGAAGTACAAGGACCTGCAGGACATCATCGCGATCCTCGGTATCGACGAGCTCGGCGAGGAGGACAAGCTCGTCGTCCACCGTGCCCGTCGCGTGGAGCGCTTCCTGTCCCAGAACACCCACGCGGCCAAGCAGTTCACCGGTGTGGACGGTTCGGACGTGCCGCTGGACGAGTCGATCGCCGCGTTCAACGCGATCTGCGACGGCGAGTACGACCACTTCCCGGAGCAGGCGTTCTTCATGTGCGGTGGTCTCGAGGACCTCAAGAACAACGCCAAGGAGCTCGGCGTCTCCTGAGCCCCGTGCTCGTCGGAGGGGGCGGGGTTCGTCCCGCCCCCTCTGTCACGCCTACTAGACTTGTAACCAACACCCGGCAGCCCTGCCGGGTGGTGACCCGAGGAGCCACCCTTGGCTGCTGAGCTGCACGTCGCGCTGGTCGCGGCCGACCGTGAGGTCTGGTCCGGCCAGGCCACCCTGGTCGTCGCGCGCACCACGTCCGGCGACATCGGCGTCATGCCCGGTCACCAGCCGCTGCTCGGTGTGCTGGAGTCGGGCCCGGTGACCATCCGCACGAGCGAGGGCGGGACGGTCGTCGCCGCTGTCCACGGCGGATTCATCTCGTTCGCGGACGACAAGCTCTCGCTGCTCGCGGAGGTCGCCGAGCTGTCGGACGAGATCGATGTCCAGCGCGCGGAGCAGGAGCTCGAGCGCGCGAAGGCGGAGGACGACGCGGAGGCCCAGCGCCGCGCGGACGTCCGTCTGCGGGCTGCGACGGCGGCGCGCTGACCCCGTCCGCCGTGTGATGACGTCACTCAGCCGCGGCTGGGTACCGGAGAGATCCGGGCCCCGCCGCGGCTGAGGCGGATGTGGGTGATTTTTACGTTCCGTTACCTAGGAGACGAGGAGGTCGGTGTCGATGGTCCTCGCTCTGACTGTGTGCGGAATCGTGGTGGCCCTCGTGGTGGTGGGCCTGTTCGTCTTCGGCCTGCGCCGCCGGCTGATCCAGCGCTCGGGCGGCACCTTCGACGCCAGCATGCGCTGGGACGCCCCGGCCGAGGGCGACACGGGTGGCAAGGGCTGGGCCTACGGGGTGGCCCGGTACAACGGTGACCGCGTCGAGTGGTACCGCGTCTTCTCGTACTCGCCGCGTCCGCGCCGCACTCTGGAGCGGTCCGCCATCGAGGTGGCCGGCCGCCGGGTCCCGGAGGGCGAGGAGGAGCTGGCACTGCTCTCCGACCATGTGATCCTGGCCTGTCTGCACCGGGGCACGCGTCTCGAGCTCGCGATGAGCGAAGACGCGCTGACCGGTTTCCTCGCGTGGCTTGAGGCAGCCCCGCCCGGACAGCGGGTGAATGTGGCGTAGCCTCATTCACCCGCTGGGTGGGGGTCCCCCCGGACGAAGTCTGGGGGAGCGTCAATGTCGCCTAGGGTCTACGACCCTTCGAACTTCTCTCCGGTCCGGCCTACTTCAGGCCGCTGTCGATGGCGCTCGCGAGCTCTCCGTTGGCGGTGTCGCCGCTGAACTCCCAGAAGAACGCGCCGCCCAGGCCCTGGTTCTTGGCCCAGCTCATCTTTCCGGTGATCGTCGACGGGGTGTCGTACGACCACCAGTTGCTGCCGCAGTGCGCGTACGCCGTCCCGGCGATCGTGCCGGTCACCGGACAGGAGTTCTTCAGGATCTTGTAGTCCTCGATGCCCGCCTCGTACGTGCCCGGAGCCGCGCCGGTCGCCGAGCCGCCGGGGGCGGACTGGGTGACGCCGGTCCAGCCGCGGCCGTAGAAGCCGATGCCGAGGAGCAGCTTCTTCGCGGGGACGCCCTTCGCCTTGAGCTTGGCGATCGCGTCGGCCGAGTTGAAGCCCGCCTGTGGGATCCCCGGGTACGAGGTGAGCGGCGAGTGCGGGGCGGTCGGGCCGTCCTTGTCGAAGGCGCCGAAGTAGTCGTAGGTCATCACGTTGTACCAGTCGAGGTGCTGGGCGGCGCCCCCGTAGTCGGCGGCGTCGATCTTGCCGCCGGAGGAGCCGTCGGCGGTGATGGCCGCGGTGACCAGGTAGTTCGGTCCGAACTCGGTACGCAGCGCCGACATCAGGTTCCTGAAGGCCGCAGGCCCCGAGGTGTCGCAGCTCAGGCCGCAGGCGTTCGGGTACTCCCAGTCGATGTCGATGCCGTCGAAGACGTCGGCCCAGCGCGGGTCCTCCACGACGGCCTTGCAGGACTTGGCGAAGGCGGCGGCATTGGCCGCTGCCTGGCCGAAGCCGCCGGAGTAGGTCCAGCCGCCGAAGGAGTACAGCACCTTGATGTGCGGGTACTTGGCCTTCAGCTGGCGCAGCTGGTTGAAGTTGCCGCGCAGCGGCTGGTCCCAGGTGTCAGCGGTGCCGCTGACGGACTGGTCGGCCGTGTAGGCCTTGTCGTAGGCGGCGTAGGTGTCGTCGACGGTGCACTGGCCGTTCTTGACGTTGCCGAAGGCGTAGTTGATGTGGGTGATCTTCGACGCCGTCCCCGACGTCACCAGGTTCTTGACGTGGTAGTTGCGGCCGTAGACGCCCCACTCGGTGAAGTAGCCGAGCTTGACCTTGTCGCCGGTGGGCGGCGGCTCGGTGGTGCCGCCGGTGGTGCGGACCCGTACGGAGCCGCTGACCGGGCCGGTCTGGTCGGCGGTGTCACGGGCCTGGACGGAGTAGGAGTAGTCCGTGCCCTTGGTCAGGCCGCTGTCCGTGTACGAGGTGGTCGTGACCGTGGCGACCTTCGTGCCGTCGCGCAGGACGTCGTAGTTCTTGACGCCCTTGTCGTCGGTGGCGGCGGACCAGGACAGCTTCACGGAGCTGTCGGTGACGCCGGAGGCGGTGGGGGTGCCGGGGGCGCTGGGCACGCTGTCACCGGGCTCGGTGGTGCCGCCGTCGCAACTCCCGCCGTTGAGCTTGCAGTTGGCGGGGGAGCCGGTACCGCTGCCGTTGAAGCCGAAGGAGACGGAGGCGCCGGGGGCGAGGCTGCCGTTCCAGGACTTGTTCTTGGCGGTCCAGTGGCTGCCGGAGGAGGTGACGTCGGCGTCCCAGGAGGAGGTGACGGACGTGCCGGAGGGGAAGTCCCACTCCACGGTCCAGGAGCTGAGGGTCGTGGTGCCGGTGTTCTTCACCGTCCACTTGCCCTCGAAGCCGGAGCCCCAGTCCTGGGTCTTGGCGTAGGAAGCGGTGGCGGACGTCGCGGCCTGGGCCGGGCTCGCCAGGCCGACGAGGCCGGCCAGCGGGAGCAACAGGGTCGCGAACCCTGCCGCGGCTCTGTGTCTGAAGCGCATGCTGCGCCTCCTTGATGGAGTTGTGGGGGCGTGACTGAGCCTCACGCCCACTCATGGTGCGGTGAGAATAGAAAGGTCTGGACCACCGGTCAATAGGTCTGGACCGCCGCGACCTGTGCTGATCCCCGCCGGATCAGATCCCCAACTCCTGTGCGAGTACCGCCGCTTGCACCCTGCTGCGCAGCCCCAGTTTCCCGAGCAGCCTGCTGACGTGGGTCTTCACGGTCGCCTCGGCCATGTCGAGCCGCTCCGCGATGCCCGCGTTGGACAGGCCCTGGCCGAGGCAGGACAGCACCTCGCGCTCCCTCCGGGTCAGCTGTGCGAGGACCGCCGGATCGGCCGCGGGCTCCCGCGTGGGCTTCGAGGCGAACTCGGCGATCAGCCGCCGCGTCACCGCCGGGGCGATCAGCCCCTCCCCGCGCGCCACCGTCCGCACGGCCTCCAGCAGTTGCTTCGCCTCGGTGTTCTTCAGCAGGAAACCGGAGGCACCCGCCCGCAGCGCCCCGAAGACGTACTCGTCGAGGTCGAAGGTGGTCAGCACCAGTACGTCGGCGAGCTGCTCCGCGACGACCTGCCGGGTCGCCGACACCCCGTCGAGGCGCGGCATCTGCACATCCATCAGCACCAGGTCCGGCCGCAGCTCACGGGCCAGCGCCACCGCCTGCTCACCGTCCGCCGCCTCGCCGACCACCTCGATGTCGGGCGCGCTGCGCAGGATGAGGACCAGACCCGCGCGGACGGCGGACTGGTCCTCGGCGACGAGGACCCGGACGGACGAGCTCATGCGGTGTCTCCTTCGACGCCGTGGCTGACGGGGAGGGTGGCGCGCACCACCCAGATCTTGCCCTCGGGCGAGTCCTCCGGGGCGGCTTCGAACGCGCCGTCCAGCAGGGCCACGCGTTCTCTCATGCCGACCAGACCGGCGCCGGAGCCGGGGGCGCGCGGGCCGTCCCGGTCCCCGTAGGGGCTGGTCACACTGACGACCAGGGAGCCGTCCCGCCGGGCCAGGGACACGGCGACCGGGCCCGGGGCGGCGTGCTTGAGGGCGTTGGTCAGCGACTCCTGCACGATGCGGTAGGCGGCGAGTTCGACGGGTGCGGGCACCTCGCTCCGTTCGGCGTCGAGGGTGACGTCGAGGCCGTTGGTGCGGGCGCTGTCGACCAGGGCGCCCAGTCCGTCGAGGGTGGGCGCGACGGGCTCGGTGTCGCCGCTGTCGTCCCGCAGGATCCCGATCAGCCGCCGCATCTCCGCGAGTCCCTCCACGCTGTTCTCGCGGATGACCACCAGCGCCTCCTGGGAGGTCCTCGGATCCTCCAGGGAGAGTGCGGCGGTGGAGTGGATCGCGATCGCGGACAGGTGGTTGGCGACCATGTCGTGCAGCTCGCGGGCCATCCGGGCCCGCTCGGCGGTGACCGCCTGGGTGCGGTCCATCTCGGCGAGCAACGCGGTCTGTTCGGCGCGCAGCCGGGCCGCCACGGCGGCGTCACGGTGATTGCGGACGATCAGGCCGGTGGCGGCCGGCCCGAACGCCACGATGCCGGTGACCACGCCGATCAACAGCGCCTCGGGCTCACGCCAGACCGCGAACGGCACCACCGCCCCGGCCACCGAGAGCAGCCCGGTGATCCGCGGGATGCGGTGGGCCGACGCGGGCGGGCCGTACAGGACGGCCGCGTACATCAGGTCCGTGTACATCAGGATCGTGACCAGGTTGCCCTGGGTGAGGACGTCCAGGACGATCGCGGCGGTGCCGATGAGCAGGGCGGTGCGCGGGGCGGTGCGCCGCAGCAGCTCGCAGCCGGCCATCACGAACAGCGGAACCAGTACCGGCCAGCGGCCCGGCAGCAGCACGTACACCTCGGTGGCGGGGCGGGTGGCCAGCCCGAGCGCCCACAGCAGCAGACCGCCCAGCAGGCTGCCGAGGGCGACGTGCACGTCGAAACGGCGTGGGCGGGGGAGTCGTACGGCCATGCCACCATCCAACACGGCCGCCTCCGGCCGCGCGTGAGCCCCGCGGAGGGTCCCCGACTGCATCTTTCGATGTACCTCCGGTTCGTCAGCGGCGACGACGACGCGGGCCGCGCCGGCCGGGAGCCTTGAGGGGTGACCGAGAGGAGCGAACCGTGATCGTCGCCTTGATCGCCGCCTGCGAGATCGGCTTCTGGGTGCTGCTGGCGGCCGGGCTGTCCGTCCGCTACCTGCTGCGCATGCCGCGTACGGGGCTGGCGCTGCTGCTGTGCGAGCCGCTGCTGGAGGTCGTCCTGCTGGTGGCCACCGCGCTGGACCTGAAGAACGGCGCCGAGCCGAACTGGACGCACGGTCTGGCCGCGCTGTACATCGGCTACACCGTGGGGCACGGCCACCGCACGGTGAAGTGGCTCGACGGTCACGCCGCCCACCGGCTGGGCGGCGCCCCGAAACCCATCGGCCCGCCCCGCTACGGCATGGCCCGGGCGCGCTACGAGGGGAGGGTCTGGCTGGGCACGCTGGTGGGCGCCGTCGTCGCGACCGTGCTGCTCCAGCTGGCCATCTGGTACGTCGACGACCCGGGCCGCGTCACCTCTCTGGAGAGCTGGCGCTATGTGGCCTGGCGTGCGGCGGGGATCCACGGCCTGATCGCGCTGAGCTATCTGATCTGGCCGCGGAAGGCTCCCGCCGGGGAGACCGAGGTGAGGCCCGAGAAGGAGAGGGCGCAGCGTTAGGGCCGGTACCTCCACCGGGGGCCGGTGGTGGCTGGTCGCGCCCACGCGGCGGAGCCGCATATCGAATCAGCCCCGCGCCCCTTTCGGGGCGCTTTCAGCGCTCCCCGCCCGGCACCCACAGCACGTCGCCGACCTCCTTGTTCGCGGTCCTCGCGAGGATGAACAGGAGGTCGGAGAGGCGGTTGAGGTAGGTGGCCGTCAGGGGGTTCATCGTCTCGGCGTGGACCTCCAGGGCGGACCAGGTCGAGCGCTCCGCCCGGCGGACCACCGTGCAGGCCTGGTGGAGCAGGGCCGCGCCGGGGGTGCCGCCGGGGAGGATGAACGAGCGGAGCTTCTCCAGCCGCTCGTTGAAGCGGTCGCAGTCGGCTTCGAGCTTGTCGATGTAGAACTGCTCGACCCGCAGGGGCGGGAACTCCGGGTTCTCCACCACCGGCGTCGACAGGTCCGCCCCCACGTCGAACAGGTCGTTCTGGACGCGGGTGAGGATCGTGACGATCTCCTCGTCCAGCCCGCCCAGCGCGATGGCCGTGCCGATCGCCGCGTTGGCCTCGTTGGCGTCGGCGTACGCGGAGATCCGCAGGTCGGTCTTGGCGACCCTGCTCATGTCGCCGAGGGCGGTGGTGCCCTGGTCGCCGGTCCTGGTGTAGATGCGCGTCAGATTGACCATGTGGCCAGCGTAGTTACGGTCAGGCGGTTCGGAACACGCGTGTGCCCACTGTCACGGACAGCGCCGTGAGGGCGACGGCCACCAGCGCGCCGTAGAGCATGTGGGGTGTCGTATAGCCGCCGACGTAGGCGTCCCGCACCGCGTCCACCAGGTAGCGGAACGGCATGAGGTGGGACAGGGCGTTCAGCCAGGCCGGGCCCAGGGTCATCGGGAGCATCAGGCCGGACAGCAGCATGGACGGCATGGTCAGCGCGTTGATCGCCGGTCCGAAGCTCTGCGGGGTGTCCATCCTCATCGCCAGCGCGTACGACAGCGCGGCCAGCGAGAGCGTGAGCAGGGCGACGAAGGCGAAGCCGATCAGAACGCCGGCCAGCGGCGCCCGCAGGCCCATCACCACGGCCGCGAGCACCAGCAGCACGGCCTGGAAAACGAACACCGTGGCGTCCCGCAGCACCCGGCCGAGCAGCAGGGCCAGCCGGCTGACCGGAGTGACGCGCATGCGCTCCACCACGCCGTGGCCCTTCTCGATGATGATCGAGAAACCGGCGAACGACGCCCCGAACAGGCCGAGTTGCAGCAACAGCCCGGGCACGAGCACCTGCCAGGAGCTGCCTTTCTCGCCGAGCGGCAGATCCGTGAGCAGGGGGCCGAAGAACAGCAGGTACAGCAGGGGCATCAGCACGCCGAAGAGCAGCGCGAAGCGGGAGCGCAGGGACTGGCGGAGATAGCGCCCGTAGACGAGCGCGGTGTCGTGCAGCAGCATCGGGGTTCCTCTGCTTCTCAGACGGAGATTCCTCATACGGCGACGGGGGCCTGCTCGGCTGTGGCGGCACTGCGGCCGGTGATGGCCAGGAACGTGTCCTGCAGCGAGGCGTCGAGCGATCCGCCGTACCGCAGCTTCAGCGCGCTCGGGGTGCCCTCGGCGACGACCACGCCGTGGTCGACGACGACCAGCCGGTCGGAGAGGGCGTCGGCCTCGTCCAGGTAGTGCGTGGTCAGGAACACCGTCGTGCCGTGCTCGTCGCGCAGCCGGCGCACCAGGTCCCACAGGTCGGCGCGGCTGCCGGGGTCGAGGCCGGTCGTCGGCTCGTCCAGGAACAGCACCTTCGGGCGGTGGGTGAGCGCCATCGCGATGTCGAGCCGCCGCCGCTGCCCGCCGGAGAGCGCGCCGCACTTGCGGTCGAGCAGATCCGTGAGGTCCAGGTCGCGGGCCAGTTCCGCGGCGCGCTCGACGGCCTGGGACCTGGTCAGCCGGTACAGGCGCCCCTGGGTGACCAGCTCCTCGCGCACGCTGATCTGCGGGTCGACCCCGCCGGACTGGGCCACGTAGCCGCAGACGCGCCGCGCCCCGGCCGGGTCCGTGGCCAGGTCGTGGCCCGCGACGGTGGCGGCG
The DNA here is from genome assembly GCF_040302345.1 of Streptomyces sp. NPDC126510. NCBI lineage: Bacteria > Bacillati > Actinomycetota > Actinomycetes > Kitasatosporales > Streptomycetaceae > Streptomyces > Streptomyces sp. NPDC126510. The sequence continues at coordinate 186,304 of NZ_JBEORR010000013.1, forward strand.
CCGCCGGTCGGCTGCAGCAGGGTCGTCAGCATGCGCAGGGTCGTCGTCTTGCCGGCGCCGTTCGGGCCGAGGAAACCGAGGATCTCGCCTTCGCGCACGGTCAGGTCGATGGAGCGCACGGCCTCCACGGGGCCGTTCTTGGTCAGGAAGGTACGGGCCAGCCCGGCCGTACTGATGATTGGCATGGCCCTAGAAAAACAGAGTCTCTTAAACTTTGCAATGACCCCAATTTTTCAGAGCCTCCAGGGAAGCTAGGATTCGGACATGGCTGAGGGGCTCAGGGAACGGAAGAAGCGCGAGACCAGGCAGCGCATCTCGGACATCGCCACCGGGCTCTTCCTGGAGCACGGGTTCGTGACGGTGACGATCGCGGAGGTGGCGGAGGCCGCCGACGTCTCCGTGAACACCGTCTACAACTACTTCCCGGCCAAGGAGGACCTCTTCTTCGACCGCTCCCAGAGCGTCGTCGACCGGCTCTCGCGCTGGGTGCGCGGCCGGAACGAGGGGGAGTCGGCCGCCCGGGCGGTGCTGCGCGAGCTGCGCGCCGAGATCGAGGCCGTCTCCCCCCGTATCGGTCTGATCGAGGGCTACGACCGCTTCATGAGCTGCATCGAAGAGGCGCCACCGCTGCGCTCCCGGCTGTGGAGCATCCAGCAGGAGCTCCAGGACAACCTGGAGGCGACGCTCCGCGAGGAGACCGGCGCCGCTGCCGGCGACCCGCTGCCCGGGCTGATCGCCGGTCAGATCTGCTGGATCCACGGCACCGTTTTCGTCACGATCGGCCGCGAGATGGTCAAGGGGCGCAACCCGGACGAAGTGTCACGGGAGATCCTCGTCGTCCTCGACGACATCGAGGAGCTGTTGGGGGAGAAGGTGCTCAACTACGCCGTACGAGGCGCCCCGTGACCCTCGCCGGTGTGATGTCCGTCATGTGAGACGTGACGCGCATTACTTACTGGTCACACAGCCCCTCACGAGCGCTAGTGTCCGCCCGAGAGCAGACATGAGCAGCGCGTCAGGGGAGTCGCACAGTGGCACGGAAGCTTGCCGTCATCGGAGCCGGCCTCATGGGGTCCGGCATCGCCCAGGTCTCCGCACAGGCGGGCTGGGAGGTGGTCCTGCGTGACGTCACCGACGAGGCGCTGACGCGGGGCACCGACGGCATCAAGGCGTCGTACGACAAGTTCGTCGCCAAGGGCAAGCTGGAGGCGCACGACGCCGACGCCGCCCTGGCCCGCATCACCGCGACCACCGACCTGGACGCCGTGGCGGACGCGGACGTGGTCGTCGAGGCCGTGTTCGAGAAGCTCGAGATCAAGCACGAGATCTTCCGCGCGCTCGACGAGATCGTGAAGGACGAGGCGGTCCTCGCCTCCAACACCTCCGCCATCCCGATCACCAAGATCGCGGCGGCGACGGAACGCCCCGAACGGGTCGTCGGCACGCACTTCTTCTCGCCGGTGCCGATGATGCAGCTGTGCGAACTCGTGCGCGGCTACAAGACCAGCGACGAAACCCTCGCCACCGCGCGGGAGTTCGCCGAGTCGGTCGGCAAGACCTGCATCGTCGTCAACCGCGACGTCGCCGGCTTCGTGACGACCCGTCTCATCTGCGCCCTGGTCGTCGAAGCCGCGAAGCTGCAGGAGTCGGGCGTGGCGAGCGCCGAGGACATCGACCTGGCCTGCAAGCTGGGCTTCGGTCACGCCATGGGCCCGCTGGCGACGGCGGACCTGACCGGCGTCGACATCCTGCTGCACGCCACGAACAACATCTACACCGAGTCCCAGGACGAGAAGTTCGCGGCTCCCGAGTCGATGCGCCGGATGGTTGACGCCGGTGACATCGGCCGCAAGAGCGGGCAGGGCTTCTACAAGCACTGAAACCGCACATGCCCCGGGGCCCATCACACCCCAGGGTGAATTCGGTATCGGTTCGCTTACAAGAAGCAACCTCTGACTCCTCCACACAGTCAGAGGTTGCATCACCCACATCCAGAACGCGGAGCACGATTCGCACGCACGGGGAGCGCATATGTACATCAGGGGCGACCACGCCGAGCTGGTCGTCGGGGGCCGCCTCGACGTCCGGAGCGCGGCGGACGCCCGTACGGTCCTGCACTCGGCAGTCGACGACGGAGTCGGGGACCTCGTGCTGGACCTGTCCGAACTGGACTCCTGGGACGCCACCGGACTGGGCGTGATCATGGGAGCCCACCGACGGGCCGGCCGCTGCGGCCGGCGCCTGGTGCTGCGCGGCGTACCGCCGCAGATGCAGCGCCTGCTGGTGGCCACCCGCCTGCACCGGATCCTGGCGATCGAAGGAGGCATCGGGGTGGAGACGCTTCCCCGCGTGTGACGGCTCGTACGGGTGTGAGCCGGGCGACCGGGGAGACCCGGACGCACGTCGCCGCATCGTGCGACGCGCACAATCCTCACGAGACCGTGACGTTACGGACCGAGCGGTACCCCGGACTGTCGTAGATACTGTGCGAAGGTTTAGGGTTCGGCTGCCCGCTGCCTTGACACCCTTCGAGCGGGACCGGACCAGAAGCGACAGCGCGGTGTGCAGCAAGGCCGGGAGGGGCTTTTCGAGCACACAGACGCTTTTGGGGGGCTTGACCTATGGATCCTGACAACCAGGGACCCGAGGAGTACGGCCAGGACGGCGACGGCCCCGCGCCCCGCCAGCGCCCTCCCAGGGAATCCCTCACACCCGACTTCGCCCAGCATGCGCCGGCGCTCGCCCGCACGGTGCAGCTCGTCGCCGGCGACTTCCTGCTGACGGTCAATCCCGTCGACGGCAGTGAGATCGAGGCCTGCCCGCCCACCGAACGGCCTGCCCGGCCCGTGAAGCTCACCGCGGCCGAGCGCACCGAGGCCGAGCGCGCGGCCCGTCCGCCCGTCCCGCCCGGCCCCCCGCAGCCCGCTCTGCCGCTGCTGGCCCGCCAGGACGAACGCGAGCGCCTCGTGCGCCTGCTCGCCCGCGGCCGCTCCACCCGCCTCACCGGCCCGGCCGGCTCCGGCCGCACCCGCCTCCTCGACCTCATCGCCGAGGACTGCTCCGACCTCGCCCCCGACGGCGTCGTCCGCCTCAACGGCTTCGGACGCACCTCCGACGACCTGCTGTACGGCCTGTTCCACGCGGTGTACAGCGCCCCGCTGCACCGCCCGGACCGGGACGAACTGCTCACCCACGTCCGTGAGATCGGCGCGGTCGTCGTCCTCGACGACCTGGAGTTCGGCGGCGCCGCGCTGGACGAGCTGCTGGAGGCGACCCCCGAGTGCGCCTTCCTGTTCGGCGCCACCCCCAACGTGCCGGCCCCCTCCGCCGACGCCGCCGTCGAGGAGGTCGTCCTCGGCGGCCTGGAGCGCGCGGCCGGGCTCGACCTGCTGGAACACGCCGTCGGCCGGACGCTCACCGAGGACGAGTCGAACTGGGCCGGCGACCTCTGGTTCGAGTCCGAGGGCCTGCCGCTGCGCTTCGTCCAGGCCGGCGCCCTGCTGCGGCAGCGCGACCGGCTCCGCGCCGGCACCAGTGCCGTCGACGAGTTCGGCGTCTTCGAGGACGCGCCACCGGCCGACAGCGCCGAGACCTACGACCTCGGCGACGACGTGCCGCTGCCCGCGCTCGGCGAGGCCGCCGCGCCCGCGCCGCTGCTCGCCTCCCGGCTGAGTGCCTCCGCCCGCGCCACCCTGCGGTTCGCGCTCGCCCTCGGCGGCGAGGTCCCGCACCAGGCGCATCTGCCCGCCCTGGTCGGCGACACCCACGCGGACGCCGCACTCGGCGAACTGGCCGCCTGCGGTCTGGTATCCCCGGTCGGCTCCCGCTACCGCCTCGCGGCCGGCGTGCCGGCCCAGCTGGAGGCCGCCGGGTACGCCGACGAGGCCGAGGCCGGTGCCCGCAGCGCCGCTCAGCACTACTCCTGGTGGGCCGGGCACCCCTCGGTCACCCCGGAGCGCGTGTGCGCCGAGGCCGACGCGGTCCTCGCCGCCCTGGCCGTCCTCGGGCCGGTCACCCGCCCGCCCGCCGAGGGCGAGGAGAGCGCGGCCGTGCACCTGGCCCGCACCGCCGCCCCCGCGTTCGCCGCCGGACTGCACTGGAGCGCCTGGGAGCGGGCCCTGCGCTCCGGCGCCGAAGCCGCCCGGCTCGCCGGGGACGTCGCCGAAGAGGCCTACTTCCACCACGAGCTCGGCGTCCTCGCCCTGTGCGGAGGGCAGCTCGACCGGGCCCGCGCCGAACTGGAGGCCTCCATCGGCCTGCGCGGCGCCCTCGCCGACAAGCGCGGCACCGTCGCCGGCCGCCGTGCCCTCGCCCTGGTCGCCGACCGCTCGGGCACACCGATCGGGCTCGGACCGACCGCCGGGGAGGAGGTGCCCGACGCCCGTGACGAGGAGTCGGCGTCCCCGCCCGGCGGTGTTCCGGCGCCCTTCCCGCAGCTGCAGCAGCCGCCCTCCGCGACCCTGGTCACCCATCGCAGCTCGCCGGCGCCCTCACGGGCGGCCCGGGGCGGCCTCAAGGGCCTGGCCCGGCGCAATCTCGTGGCCGCCGGAGCAGGTGCCCTGCTCGTCGCCGTCCTGGGCACGGTGGTGACGCTCGGCGCCACCTCCGACCAGGACAAGAACCCGCCCTCCGGCCAGGTCGGTGTCAACCCGTCCGCCAGTCAGGGGGTCAGCGACGACAGCATCGGCGCCGACCGGCCGAAGAACGACGGCGGCGGCGACACCGGCGAGGTGCCCGCCCCTCCGACTGACCCGGGCCCGGACGGCACCCTCGGCACGTCGGACGACCCGACGCCGACGGCATCCCCGAGCGGTTCGCAGGACCCGAGCGGTTCCGCGTCGCCGTCGAAGCCGCCGTCGTCCTCGAAGCCGCCCGCCACGTCCAGGCCGCCCGCGACGTCCAAGCCGCCCACGTCGAAGCCGCCGACGTCGAAGCCGCCGACGTCCGAGCCGCCGACGTCGCAGCCGCCCACCTCCGAGCCGCCGACCTCGGAGCCGCCGACGACCAGCCCCTCCACCTCCGACTCGGCCAGCGGCCCGGCGCCCAGCGCTCCCACGAGCACCTCGGCGAGCGCGCCGCAGAGCACCACGGGCACGCCGGTCAGCCCGGGCACGGTGATCTGACACCCGTACACACGGCAGGGCCGGGTCCGTTCCGCGGACCCGGCCCTGTTCGTCGTCGTTCGGGCTGTCAGAACAGCCGCAGCTTGTCGTCCTCGATGCCCCGCAGCGCGTCGTAGTCGAGCACCTGGCAGCCGATGCCGCGGTCGGTCGCGAGGACGCGGGCCTGGGGCTTGATCTCCTGGGCCGCGAAGACGCCGCGCACCGGGGCGAGATGGGGGTCGCGGTTCAGCAGCTCCAGATAGCGCGTGAGCTGCTCCACGCCGTCGATCTCACCGCGCCGCTTGATCTCCACCGCGACGGTCTTGCCGTCGGCGTCCCGGCACAGGATGTCGACCGGCCCGATGGCCGTCGGGTACTCGCGGCGGATCAGCGTGTAGCCGTCGCCGAGTGTCTCGATACGGTCCGCGAGCAGCTCCTGGAGGTGCGCTTCCACGCCGTCCTTGATCAGGCCGGGATCGACGCCCAGTTCGTGCGAGGAGTCGTGGAGGACTTCCTCCATCGTGATGATGAGCTTCTCGCCCGCCTTGTTGACGACGGTCCAGACGCCCTCCTCCTCGCCGGTGCCCTCCTTCAGGGTGCAGGGCGGCGACATCCAGTTCAGGGGCTTGTAGGCCCGGTCGTCGGCGTGGATCGAGACGCTGCCGTCCGCCTTCACCAGGATCAGGCGCGGGGCCGAGGGAAGGTGGGCGGTGAGCCGCCCGGCGTAGTCCACGGAACAGCGGGCAATGACGAGACGCATGGTCGGCAACGCTACTCGACGGGCGCCTGTCCACGCGATTCGCCCTGGAAAACACGTGTTCGGTAATGGCCGATTGTGTGCAGGGTGTGCTCATCGGGAGTGTCTCATCTGCGCATTTTCCTGGTGCCGTCACCTTACGTTGCTTACCGTATGAACGGGAGGTCGCGGTGCGTGTACGCAGCGTGTCCGGTGTCGCGAACTCCCTTATCTGTCCGGCAACCCCTGCCCGCCGGGCGGGGGTGCGAGAGGAGAACTCATGTCGCTCGACGTCTCACCGGCCCTACTCGAACAGGCCGAGCGAGGCGAGGTCGACGAAGCGGAATTCGTCGACTGCGTCCGGACCTCCCTGCCCTATGCGTGGGAGATGGTCAGCTCACTGGTGGCCCAGCTGAAGGTGGACGGCGGTGCGTTCGCCGACAACCAGACGCCCCCGCCGGACGAGCAGGCACGCGGTCAGCTGCTGCGTGCGCTTGCGAGTGACGCGATACGCGGCGCGCTGCAACGGCACTTCGGTGTGCGCCTGGCCTTCCAGAACTGCCACCGGGTGGCCGTGTTCCCGCTCGACTCCTCGGTCGACGAGAAGCTGGACCGTTTCACCTCGGTCCGCAGTCAGGTGCTGAACCAGTCTCCCGAGTTCAGGGACTGCTGACGCGGCGCCACTTGCTTGCCGCTCCGTACGCGGGAGGTGCGGTTCTGTACCGGAGCGGCAAGCCCCCAGGAAGTCACCGCGCGGTCAGACGAGTTGGGGGAGCACCTCGGTGCCCAGCCGCCGCACGTTCTCCTCGGTCGCCGCCAGGTCCCCGGAGCCCTCGACGAGCAGCGCGAAGCGGGAGATGCCCGTCCGCTCACTGGTCGCCGCCAGCCGGTCCGCGCACAGCCGCGGAGTGCCCACCGGGTGGAGCCCGCAGAGCAGTTCGGTGTAAGCCAGCGGGTCGCGCATCCGGCGGGTACGCCCGTCGACCGTGACATGCGCCTCCAGACCCTGCTTCAGCCAGCCCGGCATCGCCTTCATCAGCGTCTCCGCCGCGTCGACCCGCCGGTCCGCGATCTGGCAGACGCCGGCCGACACATGGGACGCGCCCAGGATCTCCTCCGGCGACCGGCCGCAGGCCCGCGCGTGCTGCCGCCACAGCGCGACCATCTCGGCCTTCTCCTCGTCGCCCACGTGCATCCCGAGCAGCATCGACAGACCCCGTTCGGCGGCGAGCCGCACGCTCGCCGGTGAGGTGCAGGCCACGACGAGCTCGGGTCCCGCGCCCTCCGCCAGGGCCTCCGACGGTCGCGGTACCACGGGGACTTCACGGAAGCGGAAGCGCTCCCCGTCGGCCGCCACGGATGATTCGCGCAGCCACCGCACCAGAAGCTCCAGCGACTCCGGGAACCCCTTCTCGTACGCCTCCAGTCCCGCGCCGAAGACCTCGAGGTCGACCCAGGGGCCGCCGCGTCCGACACCGAGCGTGAAACGGCCGTCGCTCGTGTGGTGCAGCAGCGCCGCCTGTTCGCCGAGGGCCACGGGGTGGACGGTGGGCAGCACGCTGACCGCCGTACCGACCCGGATGCGCCGGGTGCGGCCCAGCAGAAAGGCGGCCAGGGTGATGGCCGACGGGCACGTGCCGTACGGCACGAAGTGGTGCTCGGCCAGCCAGACCGTGTCGAGCCCGGCCTCCTCGGCCACCTCGGCCGAGCGGACCGCGCGGTGCAGCGCCTCTCCCTCGCCCTGACCGGGGAACTGGGCCGCCAACACGAAACTTCCAACGCGCATCGCTTTCCTGCTTCCTTGGCTCCGACACGGAGCTCCCCCACAGCGCATAACCGTCTGACACGTGCCGAGGACACGGCCGGGCGGAGTATTTTGCGGATTGTCTGCAGAATGGCCGTTCCGTCGGCGGCCGGGGGAGGGGAGAGCCCCGGGGCGGGCCCGCCGGACTCGCGGGGCACTCAGGGCGATTCGTGCCGTACGCGTGCCCCTCTGCGCGCCGCGTAGGCTGGATACGGCCCTTGCTTCCTGTATAGCCCCGAGAGGTGTCCCGTGTCCCCGCGTCGCAACCGACCCAAGGAGGCCGGTTCTTCCGGCCGGAGCGCCGAGGACGACCGCCCCGGCCGCTACGGCGGCTGGCAGTCCTCGGAGAACTGGCAGGGCGAGAACTGGAACGTGCGGCACGTGGCCGGCGCGAGCGCGCAGGGCAAGTCGTACCGCTGCCCGGGCTGCGACCAGATGATCCCGGACGGGGTGCCGCACGTGGTGGCCTGGGCGGACCACACGGGCGTCGACGACCGGCGGCACTGGCACAAGGCCTGCTGGAACGCGCGGGACCGCCGCACCCCGGGGGTGCGGCGGTCCCGTAACGCGCCGAGATTCTGACCGGGCTCAGACGTCCCGCTTCTCCTGGAGAACGAAGGCGCCGCCGAAGGCGACGGCCGTGACGCCGAGGATGATCCACAGCGGGTCCCAGCCGGACGGGCCGGACTGGCTGAGGGAGTTGGCGTAGAACACGCTGAGCTGGTTCGGGATCGAGTACTCGAACAGCGCGTCGCGCACCTCCTGCAGGGACTCCGAGAACATGAACAGCGCGATCACCAGCGGGGCCAGGACGGCGCCGATCATGATGGTGATGGCGCCCGCCGAGTGCCGGATGATCGAGCCGATGAGCAGCGAGAGCAGGCCGAGCAGCGCGATGTAGAGCGAGATGCCGACCGTGCCCTTCAGCCACTCACCGCCGGAGGGGGACTTGGCGCCGTCGCCCTCCAGCATCGCCACGTGCAGGAAGGCGACGAGGGACGCGGACACCAGCGTCACGACGAACGCGGTCAGGAAGAACACCACGGCCTTCGCCGCCAGCACCCTGCCGCGGCTCGGACACGCGACCATCGTCGTGCGGATCATGCCGGTGCCGTACTCCGAGGCCGTGGTCAGCACGCCCAGGGTGATGATGCACATGCTGCCCAGCAGCAGCCCGAAGAAGCCCAGGCCGAGGGGGCTCTCGCCGTCCAGGGCCGGGTCGGACTCGGCCACCACCACGCCGGTGAGCGTGCCGATGCCGATGACGAGCAGGACGAACACACCGAGCGTCCACAGGGTGGAGCGCACCGACCTGATCTTCGTCCACTCGGACGCGATGGCGTGCCCGAGGTGCGTGCGCACGACCGGGATCGGCGAGGTGTAGCCGGGACCGCCGCCGTAGGGGGCGGAACCGGGAGCCGCCTGCCAGGCGGGCGCGGCCTGCGGCATCTGGGACTGGGGGCTGCTCATCGGGCGTCCTCGGGCTTGGTCAGGTCGGCGGTCGGTGCGGCGGGCGCGGGCGGTGCGGCGGCGGGCTGCGCGGGCGCGGCGTCCGGCTGGGGCGCGGGCGGGGCGGCCGCCGGGGCCTGACCCGGGGCGCCCTGGGGTGCCGGAGGGGTCTGGGGCGCGGGTTGGGCGTACGGGTTGGGAGCGTCCGGGCCGGAGGCACCCTGGGCGGAGCCGTACGGGCCTGCCGGAGCCTGGCCCGGGGCGCCGCCCGCTGCGCCCTGCTGCGGGCCCGGGAAGGGCGCGCCGCCCTGCTGGGGCGGCGGCGGGGCGTACCAGCCCGGCTGGCCCTGCCCGGGCACCGGCATCGGAGGCTGCGCCCCGGGCGGCAGCGGCTGCTGGAGCCCTTCCTTCTGGTCGATGGTCGAGCGGTAGTCGACGGCGCCCTGCGTCATCCGCATGTACGCCTCCTCCAGGGAGGCCTGGTGCGGCGACAACTCCCACAGCCGTACGTCGGTGCCGTGCGCGATGTCGCTGATGCGGGGCAGCGGCAGCCCCGTCACGCGCAGCGCGCCGTCCTGCTCGGGCAGCACATGACCGCCCGCCTCGGTGAGCGCGGCCGACAGCTTCTCGCGCTGCTGCGGCTCGGTGTCGGGCGTCCGCACCCGGGCGAAGTCCGCCGAGTTCGCCGAGATGAAGTCGGTGACGCTCATGTCCGCGAGCAGCTGACCGCGCCCGATGACGATGAGGTGGTCGGCCGTCAGCGCCATCTCGCTCATCAGGTGGGAGGAGACGAAGACCGTGCGGCCCTCCGCCGCCAGCGCCTTCATCAGGTTGCGCACCCAGAGGATGCCCTCGGGGTCGAGGCCGTTGACCGGCTCGTCGAACAGCAGCACCTGCGGGTCGCCGAGCAGCGCCGCCGCGATGCCGAGCCGCTGCCCCATGCCGAGGGAGAAGCCCTTGGACCGCTTCTTGGCCACGTCCTGAAGACCGACGACCCCGAGCACCTCGTCCACCCGCCGGGCCGGGATGCCCGAGAGCTGGGCCAGGGACAGCAGGTGGTTGCGGGCGGACCGGCCGCCGTGCACCGCCTTGGCGTCCAGCAGGGCACCGACCTGCCGGGCGGCGTTGGGCAGCCGGCGGTACGGATAGCCGCCGATCGTCACCTGCCCGGCCGTCGGGTTGTCCAGGCCGAGGATCATGCGCATCGTCGTCGACTTGCCCGAGCCGTTCGGCCCGAGGAAGCCGGTGACGGCTCCGGGCCGCACCTGGAAGGAAAGGTTGTACACAGCGGTCTTGTCGCCGTAGCGCTTCGTCAGGCCGACTGCTTCGATCATGCTCCGCACCCATCGCAAGGTTCAGGACAGCGGGGCACACGCCCCCGTAAGGGTTAGGAGGATATCGAGGCGCTGACGGTTCCTTCCAAGAGGAGGTAAAAGGTCAGGCCGCGTCCGTCCTAGGCGTCGCGCTTCCTCAGCAGGACGTAGCCGCCGACGAGCGCCGCGAGCACCCACAGCCCCATGATCCCGAGGCCGCCCCACGGTCCGTACGGAGTGTCGTCGTCGATCGGCGTGACCACCTGCATGATCTTGCTGCCGGCCTGGTCGGGAAGGAACCGGCCGACCTTCTTCGTCGCGTCGACATTGCCGAGGATGTTGGAGATCAGGAAGAAGAACGGCATCAGGATGCCCAGCGACAGCATCGGCGAGCGCAGCATCGCGGCGACGCCCATGGAGAACATCGCGATCAGCGCCATGTAGAGGCCCCCGCCGAGCACGGCCCGCAGCACCCCCGGGTCGCCGATCTCCGCCCGGTGCGAGCCCAGCATCGCCTGGCCCAGGAAGAAGGCGGCGAAGCTGGTGACGAGGCCGACCAGGAGGGCGAGCCCACTGGCGACGGCGATCTTGCTGAACAGGAAGGAGCCGCGCTGCGGCACCGCGGCCAGCGAGGTGCGGATCATGCCGGTGCTGTACTCGTTCGACACGACCAGCACCCCGAAGACGATCATCGCGAGCTGCCCGAGACTCATCCCCGCGAAACTGATGAACGTCGGGTCGAACTCCGCCCGGTCCTGCGCGTTCATCGAGTCGAACTCGCTCTTCGACAGCGCCGAGATCAGCATGCCGAGGGCGACCGTCACGACCACCACCAGCGAGAGTGTCCACACCGTGGACGCCACCGACCGGATCTTGGTCCACTCCGACCGTACGACCTGCGTCACCGCCATGCCTCAGCCCCTCTTCCAGCCGTCGCCCCACTGCTGCCGCGGTGGCTCGGGGCTCGTCGCGCTGTGTGCGTGGTACTCCACCGACTCCGCGGTCAGCCGCATGAACGCCTCCTCCAGCGAGGCCTGTTGCGGACTCAGCTCGTGCAGTGTGATCCGGTGCTGCGCCGCCAGCTCACCGATCTGCTCGGCCTTGCCGCCGTCCACCTCCAGCACCCCGTCGCCGCTCTCCACGGCCACGATCCCGGCCTGCCGCAGCACGTCGAGCAGCCGCTCCCGCTGCGGGCTGCGGACCCGGACGTACGAGCGTGAGTTGCGGTCGATGAAGTCCGCCATGGAGGTGTCCGCGAGGAGCCGCCCCTGCCCGATGACGACGAGGTGGTCGGCCGTCAGGGCCATCTCGCTCATCAGGTGGGAGGAGACGAACACCGTCCGGCCCTGCGACGCGAGCGACTTCATCAGGGTGCGGATCCAGTGGATGCCCTCGGGGTCGAGGCCGTTGACCGGCTCGTCGAACATCAGGATCCGCGGATCGCCGAGCAGCGCGGCCGCGATGCCGAGCCGCTGCCCCATGCCCATCGAGAAGCCCTTGGTCTTCTTCCTCGCGACCGCCGTCAGCCCGACCGTCTCCAGCACCTCACGCACCCGGCTGCGCGGAATGCCGTTGCTCTGCGCGAGGCACAGCAGATGGTTGTAGGCGGTGCGGCCGCCGTGCCAGGCCTTGGCCTCCAGCAGGGCGCCGATGTACGTCAGCGGGTCCTTGAGCTGCGGGTAGTGCTTGCCGTCGATACGGACGTCGCCGGCGGTCGGATGGTCGAGCCCGAGAATCATCCGCATGGTCGTCGACTTGCCCGCGCCGTTCGGCCCGAGGAAGCCGGTGACGATGCCCGGTCTGACGGTGAAGGACAGGTTGTTGACCGCCACCTTCTCGCCGTACCGCTTCGTCAGCCCCTCGAGCTCAATCATGCGGCCACGCTAGAGCGTGGCAAAGCCCTCTGCCACCCGAGCGGCAGAGGGCTTTGCGGAGGTTCAGACTCCGTACGCCTCGGTGTTACCGGGACTGCTGGGCCGGGACCCCACGGGAGATCGGCTCGTCCTCGGCCGGCGTGCCGGCGGCGGCCACCGCGGCGCCCGTGAGCGTCGCGAGCATCTCGCGGACGTTCGTCAGCTGGGCGTTGATGCTGTCGCGGCGGTTGGTGAGGGCGGCCAGCTCGCGCTCGGATTCCGAACGGATGCGGTCGGCCTTGGCGTTGGCGTCGGCCACGATGTCCTCGGCCTGGCGCTGGGCGGTCTCCACCGTCTGGCGGGCGCGGCGCTCGGCGTCCGTGCGCAGCTTCTCGGCCTCCAGGCGCAGCTGCTCCGCGCGGTGCTCGATCTCGGCGAGGCGCTTCTCGGCCTTGGCCTGACGGGAGGCCAGGTCGCGCTCGGACTGCTCGCGGCGCTTGGCGAGGTTCGTCTCGAAGTCGGCGGCGGCCTGCGCGGCCTTGGCGCGGGTCTCCTCGAAGAGGGCGTCCGCCTCCTCACGCTTGGACTGTGCGTCCTTCTGCGCCTCGGAGCGCAGCTGGGAAGCGTCACTCTTGGCCTTCTCGACGATCCGCAGACCCTCGTCCTCGGCCTTCGCCTTGCGCTCCGCCGAGTACGACTCGGCGTCGTTGCGCACCTGCTGGGCCGCCGACTCGGCGAGCTCGCGGTGCTGCTCGGCCGCGCGCCGGGCCTCCTCGCGCAGGTCCTTCGCCTCTTCCTCGGCGAGGCGGAGGATCTTCTCCACGCGCGCGCCGAGACCCGCGTACGACGGCTCGGCGTCGGTGATCTGGGCCTGGGCGTTCTGCGTCTCGAGGTGGAGCTCTTCGATGCGCTTTTCCAGAGCGGTGATGCGGGCGAGAGCGCTGTCACGGTCGGAGACGAGCTTGGAGATACGTTCGTCCACCTGAGCGCGGTCGTACCCACGCCGCACAAGCTCGAAGCCGTAGGGGGAAGTGTCGCTCATGGGGTTCCTGTCGAATGAGACCGGTGAGGTGATAGGTGGAATCCTAGGGGCCGAAACGGTGTGTCATCGAGCGGATGCGCGTTTGATCTGGAAAATGAGACCCCTTTTGGGTGGCTAAGCGGCGGATCACTTGCCAAAACTTGGTCAAAGCCCCCGGATGGCCCCGGAATCGGGCTCCCCGGCCCGGCCGGGCGGCTAGCCGTCCGAGGACTTGCCACCCGATCGGGGCGCGCCGACCGAAGCGCCCGCCTTGACTCCGTTGTCCTTGGAGCCGGCGGGTGCCTCAAAGGATTCCAACGCCTCCAGGACGTCCTGGACACGGGAGATCTCGGCGTTGATGTCCTCCCGGCGGCGGACCAGGACCTCCAGCTCGCGCTTGCCCTCCTCGACCGTGCGCTTGGCCTCGCGGATCGCCTCGGCCTTGAGCTCCTCGGCCTCGCGGACCAGCGTGGTCTTCTTCTGCTCGGCCTCCTTGAGCAGGCCCTCCGCCTTCTTCACCGCGGCGATACGCACCTTGCCGGCCTCGGAGTTGGCCTCCGAGACGATCTCCTTGGCCTTCGCCTGCGCCTTCGCCAGCTGCTCCTCGGCCGCCTTGACGAGCGCGTCGCAGCGGTCGCCCGCCGACTTCATCGTCTCGGCCGACTCGCGACGGGCCCGCTCGTGCAGCTCCTCGATCTCGGAGGTGATGCGGTCGCGCAGCTCCTCGGCGCGCTCCCTTATCTGCGTGGCGTCCCGGCGCGCGCCGACCAGCAGCTCGTCGGCGTCCGTACGGGCCTTCTCCACCCGGGAGTTGCCCTCGACCGTCGCCTCGGAGACGAGCCGGTCGGCCTCCTTGCGGGCCGCGCCCACCATGGTGTCGGCCCGCGACTCGGCCTCCGCGGTGGTCTTGTGCGCCTGCTGCTGCGCCTCGGTCAGCAGCTTGTCCGCCTCGGCCGTGGTCTCCGTGATGAGCTTGTCGACCTGCTCGGCCGCCTCGGAGCGCCGCTTGTTGGCGTCCTTGCGGGCCTCGTCCAGCGTGCGGTCCGCCTCCTCGCGCGCGGTGCCGACGAGGCGCTCCGCCTCCGCCTCCGCGTCGCTCTTGACGCGCTCGGCCTCGCGGCGGATCCGCTCGGCGTGCTGCTGCGCCGAGCCGACCGTCTCGGCGGCCTCGGCCCGCAGCCGCTCCGCCTCGCCGGTGGCCTCCGCGACCAGCTGGTCGGCCTTGGCGACGGACTCGGCCCGCACCCGGTCGGCCTCCGTGGCCGCCTCGGACCGGACGCGCTCGGCCTTGGACAGGGCCTCCGTGCGGACCCGCTCGGCCTCGTTGACCGTGTCCATCCGCAGCCGGTCGGTCTCCTGGACCGTCTCGGTGGTGAGCCGCTCCGCTTCGGCGCGCGCCTCCGTGATGAGGGTGTCCGCCTGCGTCGCCGCGTCCGACCGGATGCGGTTGGCGTCCTCGCGGGCGTCCGCCCGGGTGCGCGAGGCGCTCTGCTCCGCCTCGGCGATCGCGTCCGACGCCTCCGTGCGCACCCGCTGGGCGTGCTCGGCGACCTCAGCGCGAATCCGCTCCGCCTCCGAGATCGCCTCGGTCATCGTCCGCTCGGCGAGCGCCTTGGCGGCCTCGGTCTCCTCGTGCGCCTCGCGCCGCAGCCGGCCAGCGTCCTCGCTCGCCCGCTCCCGCTCGGCGTAGGCGTCGGAGCGGACCCGGTCCGCCTCCTCCTGGGCCTCCCGGCGGGCACGGTCCGCCGCGTGCTCGGCGGCGGAGCGCAGACCGGTGATCTCCTCCTGCGCCTGCTCGTGCAGCCCCGCGACGGAGTCCCGGACCTGCTGGGCGTGCTGCTCGGCCGCCGACACCATCTCCGTGGCACGACGGTCGGCCTCCTCGACCAGCCGTACGGCCTCGGTCTGCGCCTCCTCCACGCGCTTGCGCGCCGAGGCCAGCAGCTCCTCGCTCTGCTCGCGGGCCCGCTCGCGCTCCTGGTCGGCCTCCTGGCGGGCGCTGCCGAGGACTTCCTCGGCCTCGCGGCGACGCCGGTTGGCCTCCTCCTGGGCGGCGGCCAGCGTCTCGGACGCCTCCGTGGCGAGCCGCTCGGCCGCGGACTGCGCCTCCGCGCGCATCCGGTCGGCGCTGTCCTGCGCCTCCGACTTCAGCCGCTCGGCCTCGTTCGCCGCCTCCGAGCGCAGCCGTATGGCGACGGACTCGCCCTCGGCACGCGCCGCGGACGCGTCCGACGCGGCCTCGTCGCGCAGCCGCTCGGCCTCCGCCTCGGCCTGCTGCTGGAGCGTACGGATCCGCTCGGCGGCCTCGGCACGCAGCCGCTCGTTCTCCTCGGAGGCCTCGCGGCGGAGCCGCGCGGCCTCCTCACGGGCGTCCGACAGCGCCTGCTCGGCGGCCGTCAGCCGCTCCTCCGCCTCCGTCTGGAGCCGGGTCAGCTCCTCGGCGGCCTCCGCCCGACGGGCCTCTATGGCCCGCTCGGTCTCCTCGTGCAGCTCCCGCGCCGCGCGCTCGGCGTCCTCCCTGAGCGCCTCGGCCTGCTCGACGACCTCCTCGCGGTGCCGCTCGGCCTCCTGCCGGGTGCGCTGGAGGGTCTCCTCGGCCTGCCGGCGCAGGGTCGTCGCCCGCTCGATGGCCTCGGTGCGGACCTTCTCGCTGTCCGCCTGGGCCGTCGTGCGCAGCTCGTCCGCGTCCGCCTTGGCCCTGGCGAGCAGCTCCTCGGCGGACTTCGCCGCCTCCTCGATCTGCGCCACGGCCTCCTTGCGGGCCTCGGCGCGGATCTTCTCGCCCTCGTCGACCGCGTCCGCCCGCAGCTGCTCGGCCTCGCCGCGCAGCCGGCGGGCCTCCTCCTGCAGCTCGACCGTCTTGGCGCGGTACTCCTTGGTGTCGTCCTTCGCCGCGCCCTTGAGCTGCTCGGCGATGTCGTGCGCCTCGGCCCGCAGCCGGTCCGCCTCGGCCTCGGCCTCCGAGCGGATCCGCTCGGCCTCCTCGGCGGCGGCCTTCGTGGTCTTCTTGGCGTCCTCCGACGCCTTGTCGAGGACCTCCTCGGCGGTCCTGGCCGCCTTGGACAGCTGGGTCGCGGTCTCCTCGGCGGTGAGCGTGCGGGCCTTCTCGGAGGCCTCCGCGACGATCTTCTCGGCCTCGGCCTTGGCGTCCGCGACCAGCTGCTCGGCCTCGGACTTGGTGTTCTCGGCCTCCTTCGTGGCCTCCTCGACCAGCCGGGCGACCTGCTCCTTGGCGGTGCGCGTGCGCGTCTCGTTCGCCGACTCCGCGCTCGCCAGAGCCTTGGCGGCGGCCTCCTTGGCCTCCGTGACCAGCTTCTCCGACTCGGTCTGCGCCTTGCGCAGCGCCTCCTCGGCCTCGGCCATCCGCTGCTCGGCGGCCTTGCTCAGCTCCTGGGCCTCGCGGCGCGCGGACTCCGACTCGGTGACGGTCGACGTACGCAGCTGCTCGGCGTGGTCCGTGGCCTCCTGCGCCTGCGTGGAGGCGGCGTTGAGCAGACGCTCGGCGTCCGTGCGGGCGCGCCGCAGGATCTGCTCGGCCTCGGCCCGGGCCTCCTCGGCCGCGCTCGTCAGCCGCTGCCGGGCCTCCGTCGCCAGCCGCTCGGCCTCGGCGCGGGCGCTGGCCAGCGACTGCTCGGCCTCGGCCCGGGACTCCTCCAGCAGCCGGCGCGCCTGCTGCTCGGTACGCGCCCGCAGCTGCTCGGCCCACGCCACGTTCTCGTTGACGTGTGATTCGACGGTCTGGCGACGCTCTGACAGCTCCTGGTCCAGCTGCTGGCGGCGGGTCACCGCCTCCTGGTGCAGCTCCGCCTGGAGCCGGGCCGCCTGCTCGGCGTGCTCCTGGAGGATCCGCTGGGTCTGAGCCCGGGCCTCGCTCAGCTCGCGGTCGGCGTCCGCACGGATCTGGTCGGCCTGCACCTGCGCGTTGCGGAGCAACTGCTCGGCCTGCCAGCCGATGTCGCCCCCCTCGAAAGAGGGCCGGGTCATGATGGTGCGCCGCGCCTCGTGCAGCTTGGCGCGCAGCACCTCGACCTGGTAGCCGAGGTCCTCGGCGTGCTGGATCGCCTTTTCCCGCTCGGTCTTCAGCCGCTTCATCTCGGCTTCGAACCGAGAGAGGTGGTCGACGTCAGCCGCCGGCTCTCGCTCCTGGCTCTCGTAGCCCCGCACTGCGCGGTCCCATCCGTCCCCTGGTCGCAACTCTTACCGAACGAGCTCCGTCCATCCGCCGAACGGGGCCCCCGGGGAATGGTGTCAGATCATCGGCGGAGCAGAGGCTGCTGCCCCGACGCTCGTCCCCCGAAACCCGGACCCCGGTGGTCCTGCCGTCGCACGGCGGGACCGCGGTCACCCTGGACTGAGCGGCGACCGCCCCCAACCCTACCGGCCCCTATGTACGAGGGTCAGTGCTCAGGTGACTCAACAGGCGCCGAAGTGACCAGTTCTGTCAGTACGCCATGACAGTCCTTGGGGTGCAGGAAGGTGATCCGTGACCCCATGGAACCGACTCGCGGCTCTTCGTACAGCACGCGTACGCCCTTGCCCTTGATCTCCTCGGCGTCACCGTCGACATCCGCCGTACCGAAAGCGATGTGGTGCACGCCCTCGCCGTTCTTGGCGAGCCACTTCGCGACGGTGGAGTCCTCCCGGGTCGGCTCCAGGAGCTGCAGGTACGAGGCGCCGCCGTCGGACGTCTCGTTGATCTTGAGCATGGCCTCGCGCACGCCCTGCTCCTCGTTGACCTCGGAGTGGAACACCTCGAAGCCGTAGGTGGCACGGTAGAACTCGACGGTCTTGTCGAGGTCGAAACAGGCGATTCCGATGTGGTCGATTCGCGTCAGCATGGATTCAGTGCAGCGCCCCCGGGGTGGTTACGCAACGTGCGCGCGATCACACCGACAGCCCGATGACGGCACGGAGTGCCACTCAGTACATTCGAAGTAAACCCTCGTTCACTCCTCGGCTGTGCAGCCGGTAAGGGGATCGCAGCTCATGTCTTCTGGAACTTCCGAAGCGAACAGCTCGGTGATCGTCGCGGGCGCGCGGACGCCCATGGGCCGGTTGCTCGGTTCGCTCAAGTCCTTCTCCGGAGCCGACCTCGGCGGCTTCGCGATCAAGGCCGCCCTCGACCGTGCGGGGATCGGCGGCGACCAGGTGCAGTACGTGATCATGGGGCAGGTGCTCCAGGCCGGCGCGGGGCAGATCCCGGCCCGTCAGGCCGCGGTCAAGGCCGGCATCCCGATGAACGTGCCCGCGCTGACCATCAACAAGGTGTGTCTGTCCGGCCTCGACGCCATCGCGCTCGCCGACCAGCTCATCCGCGCGGGTGAATTCGACGTGGTCGTCGCCGGTGGCCAGGAGTCCATGACCAACGCCCCGCACCTGCTGCCGAAGTCCCGCGAGGGCTACAAGTACGGCGCCGTCCAGATGCTCGACTCCATGGCCCACGACGGTCTGACCGACTCCTTCGACGGCGTCGCCATGGGCGAGTCGACGGAGAAGCACAACACCCGTCTCGGCATCGCGCGGCCCGAGCAGGACGAGATCGCCGCGCTCTCGCACCAGCGGGCCGCCGCGGCGCAGAAGAACGGCCTGTTCGAGGCCGAGATCACGCCCGTCGAGATCCCGCAGCGCAAGGGCGACCCGGTGCTGTTCAGCAAGGACGAGGGCATTCGCGGCGACACGACCGCGGAGTCGCTCGGGAAGCTGCGTCCGGCCTTCTCCAAGGACGGCACGATCACGGCCGGTTCCGCCTCGCAGATCTCCGACGGTGCCGCCGCCGTCGTCGTGATGAGCAAGGCCAAGGCACAGGAGCTGGGCCTCGAGTGGATCGCCGAGATCGGGGCGCACGGCAACGTGGCGGGGCCGGACAACTCGCTGCAGTCGCAGCCGTCCAACGCCATCCTGCACGCGCTGAAGAAGGAGGGCCTGGAGGTTTCGGACCTCGACCTGATCGAGATCAACGAGGCGTTCGCGGCCGTGGCCGTGCAGTCCATGAAGGATCTCGGCGTGTCCACCGAAAAGGTGAATGTCAACGGTGGTGCGATTGCCCTGGGTCACCCGATCGGGATGTCCGGTGCGCGTCTGGTGCTGCATCTCGCGCTGGAGCTGAAGCGGCGTGGGGGTGGCGTGGGTGCGGCCGCGCTGTGCGGTGGCGGCGGGCAGGGTGACGCGCTGATCGTGCGCGTGCCCGGGGCCCAGGCCTGATTTTCGGTACGTCCCCTATCTGAACGGAGCTGTGATGCAGGACGTCTCCACCCTGGTGGCCCAGGCCAGGGAAGGCCGGCCGAGGGCCGTGGCCCGGCTGATCTCCCTGGTGGAGGGGGCGTCCCCGCAGCTGCGGGAGGTCATGGCGGCGCTCGCGCCCCTGACGGGTGGGGCGTACGTGGTGGGGCTGACCGGGTCGCCCGGGGTCGGCAAGTCCACGTCGACCTCGGCGCTGGTCTCCGCGTACCGCAAGCAGGACAAGCGGGTCGGCGTGCTCGCCGTCGACCCGTCGTCACCGTTCTCGGGTGGTGCGCTGCTCGGGGACCGGGTGCGGATGTCGGAGCACGCGTCCGACCCGGGCGTGTACATCCGGTCGATGGCGACGCGCGGGCATCTGGGCGGCCTGGCCTGGGCCGCTCCGCAGGCCATCCGGGTCCTGGACGCCGCCGGCTGTGACGTGATCCTGGTCGAGACGGTGGGGGTCGGGCAGTCCGAGGTGGAGATCGCCTCGCAGGCGGACACGTCCGTCGTGCTGCTGGCGCCCGGGATGGGCGACGGGATCCAGGCGGCCAAGGCCGGGATCCTGGAGATCGGCGACGTGTACGTCGTGAACAAGGCCGACCGGGACGGGGCGGACGCGACGGCTCGCGAGCTGAACCACATGTTGGGGCTGGGGGAGTCCAGGGGGCCGGGTGACTGGCGGCCGCCGATCGTGAAGACGGTCGCAGCGCGGGGGGAGGGCGTCGACGAGGTCGTCGAGGCGCTGGAGAAGCACCGGGCCTGGATGGAGGAGCGGGGCGTCCTCGCGGAGCGGCGTCTGTCCCGGGCGTCGCGGGAGGTCGAGACGATCGCGGTGACGGCGCTGCGGGAGCGGATCGGGGACCTGCACGGCGACCGGCGCCTCGGGGCGCTGGCGGAGCGGATCATCGCGGGCGAATTGGATCCCTACCGGGCGGCTGACGAGCTGGTCGCGGGGTTGACGGAGGGCTGAGCGGGTGCCGTGTCGGTGGGCGTCCGCTGGGTCTGTTGCCGGAGGCTCTTGCGCGTCTTCGTCGATCGCCGGGTCGGGCGGGTGCCTGCGGCGGCCTCGGGCTGCTTCGGTGGGGGTGCGCGTCTTCGCGTGATGCCGGGTGGGGGTCGGGGCCGCGCCGGGGGGTGTCCGTCCTCGGAACGTCGCGATCGACTTGCGTGCCGACTGACTCCCCGTTGACGCGACAACCGCTGCGGGCGGACACCCCCCGACACGGCCCCTTCTCGCCGTGCGCGGGTGCGGGAGCGTCTTGGCGCGCCCAGCTGCGGGCATGCGTGCCGCTAGGGGCGGCACGGGTGGGCGTGGGGGTCCCCCCTGCTCGAGCGAAGCCGAGAGCTTGGGGGAGGCACCCCGTTCCGCCGGGTTGCGGACCCACCCGGCCTCGGCACCGACGCGGCGGCACTTTGCGATGCAGCGTTGCGGACCCACCCGGCCCCGGCGTCAGACGGACGCCGGGGCCGTGGAGTGGGGCAGCTGGTGATCAGTCCTGGTCGTCGGCGTCGTCCGCGTCGTCGTCCTGGGCGTCCGTGCGGTCCGCCGTGACCTTGCCCGAGGTGAGGTCGATCTTCCAGTCCTGCTCGGCGCCGCCGGACGTGCGGGTCTCGGCCTCCCAGGACTTGTTCTTGCCGTCCTCGTCGAGGTCGACCGACGTCACGACACCCTTGTCGGCGGCAGCCTTCGCGGCCTCCTCGGCGGTCACCGACGAGCCCTTCAGGGCCGCCCGCACCCGCGCCGTGTCGTCCTCGTCGTCGGTCTGCGAGCCCAGGACCTTGCCACTGGACGGATCGACGCTGACGCTGTGCCAGGTGTTGTCGCCGGACAGGACGTCGACCTTCCAGGTCACCTTGTCGCTGTCGTCCTCGTCGTCCAGCTCCGCGGAGACGACCGTGCCCGAGGTGTGCTTCAGCGCGGAGGCGATCGCCTCGGACGCGGTGACGTCCGCCGACACCGTCTTCTCGGCGTCGTCGTCCCGGTCGCCGTCGTCGTCCCGGACGTCATCGTTCGACAGCTGGGTGGTGGCCGCCTGCCGCGCCGAGCCCCCGTCGTCTCCCGTGGTCGCGAGGGCCGTGGCCGTACCGCCTCCGATCAGAGCGGCAGCGGTCACAGCGGCGATCACGATGTTGCGCTTCATGCGGATTCCTCCCGAGTCGTTTCGTTTTCGACGTCTTCGACTCTGGCGGACGGAGGCTGAGAGGAACCTGAAGCCCCCTGAAGGGATCTTCAGCTTGCCTTTGCCACTCTTTACGCATGCGCCTGTTGATCGTGGAGGACGAGAAGCGGCTGGCCCTGTCGCTCGCCAGGGGCCTGACGGCCGAGGGGTACGCCGTGGACGTCGTCCACGACGGCCGGGAAGGGCTGCACCAGGCCTCGGAGGGCACGTACGACCTGGTCATCCTCGACATCATGCTGCCCGGCCTCAACGGCTACCGGGTCTGCGCCGCCCTGCGCGCCGCCGGGCACGACGTGCCGATCCTCATGCTGACCGCCAAGGACGGCGAGTACGACGAGGCCGAGGGGCTCGACACCGGCGCGGACGACTATCTGACCAAGCCGTTCTCGTACGTCGTGCTCGTCGCCCGGGTCAAGGCGCTGCTGCGGCGGCGAGGGCAGGGGGCCGGGGCGTCACCCGTGCATGTGCACGGCGATCTGAAGGTGGACACCGCTGCGCGCCGGGTGTTCCTCGGGGACGACGAGATCGCCCTGACCGCCAAGGAGTTCTCCGTGCTGGAGCAGCTGGTGCTGCGGGCCGGCGAGGTGGTGTCCAAGTCGGAGATCCTGGAGCACGTCTGGGACTTCGCGTACGAGGGCGATCCGAACATCGTCGAGGTGTACGTCAGCACGCTGCGGCGGAAGCTGCGGGCGGGGCTGATCCGGACCGTGCGCGGGGCCGGCTACCGGCTGGAGACCTCGCCGTGAGGCGGTTGTTCGGGTCCGTCCGGGCGCGGGCCACGCTGGGAGCGACCCTCGTGGTCGCGGTGGCGCTCGTCGCCGCCGGGGCCGCCGTGCTGCTGTCCCTGCGGTCCAACCTGATCGGCGAGGCCGGTACGCAGGCGGAGCGCTCCGCGCGGGCGGTCGCCTCCGAGCTCGCCGCCGGAACGCCCTACGACAAGCTCTCCGGGCTGGACGGCGACGACGGGCCGGTGCAGGTCCTGGACGAGCACGGGCGGCTGGTCGCGGCCAGTGAGGATCTGGAGGAGATCAGCGGGACCGACAGCGGGCAGGTGAAGCCGCAGCCGGCCGTGACGCCCACGGCCGACGACGATGACGACGCCGAGGACGCGGGCGAGGCCCTCGAACCCGGTGAGATCTCCGGGGAGAGCGTCTTCAGCAACGGGTCCGCGACGATCGACGGCGACCCGGAGGACTACCGCTTCGCCGCCGTCGAGGTGGAGACCCAGGACCGGGGGCACCTCAAGGTCTACGCCGGTTCCCCGCTGGCCGCCGAGCACGGGGCCGTACGGACCGCGCTGACGGTGATGCTGATCGGTTTCCCGCTGCTGCTCGGAGTCGTCGCCGCCGTGACCTGGCTGGTCACCCGGCGGGCCCTGCGGCCCGTGGAGGGGATCCGGCGCGAGATGGCCGCGATCACCCACTCCGAGGACCTCGCACGGCGCGTTCCGGAGCCGGACACACACGACGAGATCGCCCGGCTCGCCAGCACCACCAACGAGACGCTCGCGGCACTGGAGACGTCCGTGGAGCGGCAGCGGCGGTTCGTCGCCGACGCCTCCCACGAGCTGCGCAGTCCGATCGCCTCGCTGCGCACGCAACTGGAGGTGGCCGCCGCGCACCCCGAGCTGCTGGACCTCGACGGGGCCGTGGAGGACACCGTCCGGCTGCAGCGGCTGGCGGCCGATCTGCTGCTGCTCGCCCGGCTGGACGCGGGGGAGCGGCCCAGTGACGCGAAGATCGACCTTGCCGGACTCGCCCGCGAGGAGGCGGAGGGGCGGGCGGGTGTCACCGTGGACGCGGAGCCGGTGGAGGTGGCCGGATCGCGGGGGCAGCTGGGGCGGGTGCTGGCCAATCTGCTCGACAACGCCCAGCGGCACGCCCGGTCGGCCGTCACCGTGACCGTGCGGCGCGAGGGT
Source organism: Streptomyces sp. NPDC126510 (assembly GCF_040302345.1). Classification (NCBI taxonomy): domain Bacteria; kingdom Bacillati; phylum Actinomycetota; class Actinomycetes; order Kitasatosporales; family Streptomycetaceae; genus Streptomyces; species Streptomyces sp. NPDC126510. Next base: position 209,902 of record NZ_JBEORR010000013.1, read on the forward strand.
GACCGGGCCGTGGTCGGGGTGGCGGACGACGGCGACGGGGTGCCCGAGGACGACCGGGAGCGGATCTTCGAACGGTTCGTCCGACTGGACGCCGCCCGCAGCCGCGACGACGGCGGAGCCGGGCTGGGGCTCGCCATCGCCCGGGACGTCGCTGTCCGGCACGGCGGCACCCTCACAGCCGGGCGGGGAACCGCAGGCGGAGCCCTGTTCGAACTCCGCCTGCCGCTCGCCTAGCCGGCTTCGGCCGGTTACGGACGCCCGCGCTGGCCGCGCAGGTGCTCCGCGATGGGCTTGAGGCCCTTGTCGAGTTCGGTCAGGGCCTCGGGGGACAGCAGGTCGATGAAGTGCCTGCGCACGGACGCCACATGGTGGGGCGCGACCTTCTGCATCGTGGACATGCCATGGTCGGTGAGGACCGCGTAGAGGCCCCGGCGGTCCGACTCGCAGTTCTCCCGCCGGACCAGGTTCGCGTTCTCCATGCGCGTGATCTGGTGCGAGAGGCGGCTCTTGGACTGGAGGGTGGCGGAGGCGAGGTCGCTCATCCGCATCCTCTGGTCGGGGGACTCGGAGAGATTCACCAGGATCTCGTAGTCGTTCATTGTCAGGCCGAACGGCTGCAGGTCCTTCTCGAGCTGGTACGTCAACAGCCTGTTGACCTCCAGGTGGGTGCGCCAAGCGCACTGCTCCGCATCGGTCAGCCAGCGGGTGGCCGTCTCGGTCTCCATGAATGAAGTCTACCTAAAAAGTTGAAAGGCGAACTAGTGAGGGGTTTCGTGTGACAGCGCACGCCTGCCGAACACGGGTGCGTAGACGTTCGATGTCACACTCCGCAGACTACCGCTCACAGCCCGAAGCGACGCTGGAGGTCGCCCAGCTGTCCGGGAAGACGCGGTACGCCCGGCTGCCCCGCCTGGGGGCTGTGCGCCCCGCCGCCGGGCACCCCGGCCTGGTGCGGAACGGTCCCCGTGGCCTGCTCGGCCATAAGGGTCTCGGACGACTGGAGCAGCACCGTCCCGGCACCGACGAACTCGAACTGGTGCTCCTCGCCGGAGGCGCCTCCGAGGCCCGTCAGTGCACGTAGACCGCCCATGACGCCGGTCATGTACCCGTGGTCGTAGTGGTGGCACGGGGAGGGGCAGTCGGCCCAGCCGACCAGGGCCTGGGGGTCGACCCGGATGGGCGGTTCCATGAACACCACCGGTCCGTTGGACGCGGCCACGAACTTTCCGGTTCCGATGAGGGTCAGAAAACCCGGCACGATTGATTGCTTCAGTGCGAGAGTTGGCTGAAAAGCGAGCAGGTTGCCCGAGCGAATGGTCAGGTTGCCGTCCTCGAGGTCGTACGAATTGACGTCGAAGGCCCGGTCGGCGAGGAGCATCTTGCCCGAGCCCTCGGCCACGACCCAGTCGCTCGCGTGCAGTGGCGAATGGAACGAGGTGCGCACGAGACGGTCCAGCCGGCCGTGTCCGACGCCGTTGAAGTCGATCGAGCCGTAGTAGGCGATCATCTTCCCCTTCTGCAGGAACCACTGGCTCCCCTTGAGCTCCACGCAGAAGGTGTAGGGATTGACGTTGTCGTCGGGCGGCAGGGTCGCCGGGTCGAAGACCACGGGGCCGGCGCCCGGGGTTCCGTACGTGCTCACAGCTTCTCCTCCGACGCCTGGACGTACACCGCACCGCTGCCGCTGAGCTCCAGCTGGAAGGCCTCGCCCGAGCCGCGGCCCACCATGTCCCGCCAGCCCAGGGCGGTCGAGAGCTTGTTGCGGACGTCGCCGTGGTGGGCGACGTAGGCCTGGGGATCCACGTGGACCGGGCGCTGCGGGCTGATCGGGATCTCGATGACACCGCCGTGAGCCATGACCGCCACGGCACCGTGCCCTTGCAGCGTCGTGGTGAACAGTCCCTGGCCGCTGACCTGGCCCCGCACCATGCCCATGACGCCGCCCTGCGAGCCCAGGAACATCGTGCCCTGCTGGAGCGAGCCCTCGAAGGCCAGGAGGCGGTCCGCCTCGACGTAGAGCGTGTCGCCGGTGAGGCGGATCACCTGGACGTGGTGCCCGCCGTGCCCGAACAGGACCGTGCCGCTGCCCTCGACGGTCATCAGGGGGGTGTCCTCGTTCGCCACCCGGCGGCCGATCATCGACATGATCCCGCCCTGGCCGCCCGCCGTGTTGGGCGTGAACGACACCTCGCCCTTGTACGCGAGCATCGCGCCGCGCTGACTGAACAGCCGCTGCCCCGGCGCGACCGTCGCCTCGACCATCTTTCCGTTGATCTCCCGGAAGGCCATGTCACACGTCTCCCGCGATCGTGTTCCGCTCGCTCGGCTGCACGTACACCAGCCCGTCCCCCTCGAACCGCATCTGGAACGCCTCGCCGCCGCCCTCCCCGAGCAGCGTGCGGAACGTCACACCGGACTGGAAGGACTGCCGCAGATTCCCCTGGTGTGCCACGTACGCCCCCGGGTCGACGGTCAGCGGGTACTGCGCGCTCACCCGCAGCACCACCGCCGGGCCGTCCGACATGATCGCCGCCTGACCGTGGCCCTCGACGGTCGTCGTGAACAGCCCGTTGCCCTGCGAGGCGCCGCGCAGCCCGGTGAACTCCGTGCCCGTGCGCAGCCCGCCGTCGGTCGCGAGCAGGTTGCTCGACTCGACGTAGAGCTTGTCGCCCTGGACGCTGACCAGGTTTATCTCGGAGGCACGGTCCGCGAACCAGCAGGTCCCGCGCCCCTTCACCTCCATCAACGTCATCTGCTCACCGGTCAGCCGCCGGGTCACCATTCCCCGGATCCCCTCGCCGCCGCCGCTGAGCTTCTTGAAGGCCATCTCACCGTCGTACGCGACCATCGAGCCGTTCTTCGCCTTGACGGCGTCTCCGGTCATGTCGACGGCGAGCACCTTGCTGCTCTGAAGTCGGAACATCGCCACGACTGGAAGGTATCGGCAGGCCGGGCCCCGCGGACAGGGCCCGGGGGTGGAGAACGACCCTGATCACACCCTTAGGGGGCCGGGGCGGGACCCCCGGCCGGAGGGGCCGCGGTGGTTTGCCACAATGGGCGGGACGCTTGTGCGCGCGTTCACAAACCGTCGGACCGTGCCAGCCGTATCGATCGACCAGACCGCCGCGTAACTCCCACCGAAGGTGACCCGTGGACCTCAAGACCGCCACCGCCATCCGCCGCCTCCGCCTGGTCTCGGCCCCCGAGGCGATCTCCTTCCTCCTCCTGCTGGTCTGCTCCGTGCTGAAGCGGACCACGGAGTTCAACGCCGTGCCGGTGATGGGTGCGGTGCACGGTGCGCTCTTCGTCCTGTACGTCATCTTCTGGGCCGACGCGTGGAACCGGGCGAAGTGGTCGCTGAACACCGCCGCGCTGTACTTCGTCCTCTCGGTGCTGCCCGCCGGCGGGTTCTTCGCCGAGCGCAGGCTCCGGCGTGAGGCCGAGGACGCGGTCATCGCCTCCCGCGCGCGCAAGGAAGGCGTGGTGGGCGCATGATCGTCGCCTTTTCCGTGACGCCGCTCGGGGTCGGCGAGGACGTGGGGGAGTACGTCGCCGACGCCGTGCGGGTGGTGCGCGAGTCCGGGCTGCCGAACCGCACCGACGCGATGTTCACCTCCGTCGAAGGGGAGTGGGACGAAGTCATGGACGTCGTCCGGCGTGCGGTGGCCGCGGTCGAGCGCCGAGCGCCCCGGGTCTCCCTCGTCCTCAAGGCGGACATCCGCCCCGGTGTGACGGACGGCCTCACGTCCAAGGTGGAGACGGTGGAGCGGCACCTCGCCGAGTAACCGCCCGGAACGGCGGCCCAGGTGCGTGAAGCGGTGCCCGCGCCCGAAGGGCGAGACGGAGCTGACCACCATGTGACCGGCCGGTAAGGTCGGCTCCGTGCCGAAGCCGCTCAGTCTCTCCTTCGATCCGATCGCGCGTGCCGACGAACGCTGGAAGCAGCGCTGGGGAAACGTGCCGTCCATGGCCGCGATCACCTCGATCATGCGGGCCCAGCAGATCCTCCTCGCCGAGGTCGACGCGGTGGTCAGGCCGTACGGGCTGACGTTCGCGCGCTACGAGGCGCTGGTGCTGCTCACCTTCTCCAAGTCCGGCGAGCTGCCGATGTCCAAGATCGGCGAGCGGCTCATGGTGCACCCCACCTCCGTGACGAACACCGTGGACCGGCTGGTGAAGTCGGGCCTGGTCGCCAAACGGCCCAACCCGAACGACGGCCGCGGCACCCTCGCCAGCATCACCGGCAAGGGCCGCGAGGTCGTCGAGTCGGCCACCCGCGACCTGATGGCGATGGACTTCGGGCTCGGGGTGTACGACGCCGAGGAATGCGCGGAGATCTTCGCGATGCTGCGGCCGCTGCGCGTCTCGGCGGGTGACTTCGAGGAGGAGTGACCCGGGGCAAGATCTCCCGGAACGGGTCGTTACGCTCGACGGCATGAAGAAGAGCGTGCTGACCCGCTACCGCGTGATGGCCTACGTCACCGGCGTCCTGCTGGTCCTGCTGACCATCGGCGTCATCGCCAAGTACCTGCTGAAGATGGACGGCGCCGATGACTTCACGCGCGTCGTCGGCATCGCGCACGGCTGGCTGTACGTCCTGTACCTGATCTTCGCCTTCGATCTGGGCTCCAAGGCGAAGTGGCCGGTCGGCAAGCAGCTGTGGGTGCTGCTCGCCGGGACCGTTCCCACGGCCGCTTTCTTCGTGGAGCGCCGGATCAGCCACGAGCTGGAAGCCCGGATCGCCGAGGACGCGCCCGCGCCGGCCAAGGCGTAGCCGCCCGCAGGCGCCACCGCCGCACGCACGCGTGCGGCGGTCGTTCTCACCCGTTCGCCAGGTCACTCCCGTCAGCCATCGACATTTACTAGGACGTCCAAGTAAATTCGAGGGTATGGACGCTGACGCCATCGACGAGGGCCGCCGCCGCTGGCAGGCCCGGTACGACGCCGCTCGCAAGCGCGAGGCCGACTTCACCACGCTCTCCGGCGACCCCGTGGAGCCGGTGTACGGCCCCCGGCCCGGTGACACCTACGACGGGTTCGACCGGATCGGCTGGCCGGGTGAGTACCCCTTCACCCGTGGCCTGTACGCGACCGGCTACCGGGGGCGGACGTGGACCATCCGGCAGTTCGCCGGGTTCGGCAACGCCGAGCAGACCAATGAGCGCTACAAGATGATCCTCCGCAACGGCGGAGGCGGGCTGTCGGTCGCCTTCGACATGCCGACGCTCATGGGCCGCGACTCCGACGACCCGCGCTCGCTGGGCGAGGTCGGGCACTGCGGGGTCGCCATCGACTCGGCGGCCGACATGGAGGTCCTGTTCAAGGACATCCCGCTCGGTGACGTCACGACGTCGATGACCATCAGCGGTCCGGCCGTCCCCGTCTTCTGCATGTACCTGGTCGCCGCCGAACGGCAGGGCGTCGACCCGTCCGTCCTCAACGGCACGCTCCAGACGGACATCTTCAAGGAGTACATCGCCCAGAAGGAGTGGCTCTTCCAGCCCGAGCCGCATCTGCGGCTCATCGGCGACCTCATGGAGCACTGCGCGGCCGGCATCCCCGCCTACAAGCCGCTGTCCGTCTCCGGCTACCACATCCGCGAGGCCGGCTCGACGGCCGCGCAGGAGCTGGCGTACACCCTGGCGGACGGCTTCGGATACGTCGAGCTGGGCCTGTCGCGCGGGCTGGACGTGGACGTCTTCGCCCCCGGCCTGTCCTTCTTCTTCGACGCGCACGTCGACTTCTTCGAGGAGATCGCCAAGTTCCGCGCGGCCCGCCGCATCTGGGCCCGCTGGATGCGCGACGTCTACGGCGCGAAGTCCGAGAAGGCGCAGTGGCTGCGGTTCCACACGCAGACCGCGGGCGTGTCCCTCACCGCGCAGCAGCCGTACAACAACGTCGTACGGACGGCCGTGGAGGCCCTGGCGGCCGTGCTCGGCGGGACGAACTCGCTGCACACCAACGCCCTCGACGAGACCCTCGCCCTGCCGAGCGAGCAGGCGGCCGAGATCGCGCTGCGCACGCAGCAGGTGCTGATGGAGGAGACCGGCGTCGCCAACGTGGCCGACCCGCTGGGCGGTTCCTGGTACGTCGAGCAACTGACCGACCGCATCGAGGCGGACGCGGAGAAGATCTTCGACCAGATCAAGGAGCGTGGTCTGCGGGCGCACCCCGACGGGCAGCACCCGATCGGCCCGATCACCTCCGGGATCCTGCGCGGCATCGAGGACGGCTGGTTCACCGGGGAGATCGCCGAGTCGGCCTTCCGGTACCAGCAGGCGCTGGAGAAGGGCGACAAGAGGGTCGTCGGCGTCAACTGTCACGACGGGTCGGTCACCGGAGACCTGGAGATCCTTCGGGTCAGCCACGAGGTGGAGCGCGAGCAGGTCCGGGCGCTCGGCGGGCGGAAGGCGGCTCGTGACGACGCCGCGGTGCGCACCGCGCTCGACGCCATGCTGGCCGCCGCCCGCAGCGGAGCCAACATGATCGATCCGATGCTGGAGGCGGTACGCGCGGAGGCCACGCTCGGGGAGATCTGCGGCGTGCTGCGGGACGAGTGGGGGGTGTACACCGAGCCGGCCGGGTTCTGAGCCGGGGCCTGCCGTGCGACGGCGGGCCCTAGCCGCCCAGGCCGTGCAGCAGCACCCTGGTGAAGCCGCGGACCCATTCCTCGTCCGCCGGTTCCGCGCTCACCAGGGTCCGGTGCACCACCGCACCCGCCACCATGTCGAAGATCAGGTCCACCGTGCGGTCGGCCGAGGCAGGGTCCGGCTCCGGGGGGAGTTCGCCCCGGACCTGGGCCCGCGCGCGGCCCTCCAGGACCAGGCGCTTCTGGCGGTCGACGACCGAGGCCCGGATGCGTTCGCGCAGCGCCTCGTCGCGAGTGGCCTCCGCCACGACCGCCATCAGGCCGCTCTTCGCCTCCGGAAGAGCCAGGATCATGGCGAACTGCAGGACCACACCCTCGATGTCGGCGGCCAGTGAGCCGCGGTCGGGGAGTTCCAGCTCGTCGAAGAGTTCCGCGACCGCGTCGACCACCAGTTCGTTCTTGCCCGCCCAGCGGCGGTAGAGCGTCGTTTTCGCAACCCCGGCGCGCGTCGCGACGTCTCCGAGGGTGAGTTTGGACCAGCCCAGTTCCACGAGCGCCTCGCGCGTCGCGGCCAGGATCGCGGCGTCCGCCGTGGCGCTGCGCGGGCGCCCGGTGCGGCTGGCTGGGCTGCGGCTCTCCATCTCCCGACCATAAACCGGCCATTCCCGCGGGGCGCCGTGAGGGAGATCACCGGGGGGTGGTGTCCCGGCGGTACGGTGTGGCATTACGCTACGACTCGTAGCGAAAGCCCGTGAGGGACGTACACGGGCCTCGGTACACCCGGCGTGGGGTGGGGACCCGGCGCCGAAAGGCACGGACCGGCCTTGCTTTCACACCGTTTTTCACACACGCGCGCGGGACGGGGGAGGATAGGCGCATGCAGCCACGGAACATGTCCATGAGCGGAGTCGTCGACCTCGCCGCGGTGAAGGCGGCCCAGGAGGCCAAGGCGAAGGCGGAGCAGGCGCGCGCGCAAGCAGCCCGGGAGGGCGGGACGGGGGCGATCTCCCCGGCCGATCTCGTCATCGACGTCGATGAGGCGGGGTTCGAGAGGGACGTCCTGCAGCGTTCCGCCGAGGTCCCCGTCGTCATCGACTTCTGGGCCGAGTGGTGCGAGCCCTGCAAGCAGCTCAGCCCGGTCCTGGAGCGACTGGCCGTCGAGTACAACGGCCGCTTCCTGCTCGCCAAGGTCGACGTCGACGCCAACCAGATGCTGATGCAGCAGTTCGGCATCCAGGGAATCCCCGCGGTGTTCGCGGTCGTCGCGGGACAGGCGCTGCCGCTCTTCCAGGGAGCGGCGGGCGAGGCGCAGATCCGGCAGACCCTCGACCAATTGGTACAGGTCGGCGAGCAGCGCTTCGGCCTGACCGGTCTCACCGTCGACCCCGAGGCCGATGCGGGCGGTGCTCAGGCGGCTCCCGAGCGGCCGGCCGGCCCGCACGACGGGCTCCTCGAAGCCGCGGTGCAGGCGCTGGACTCGGGCGATCTGTCCGGTGCCGTCCAGGCGTACAGGAACGTGCTGAACGAGGACCCGGGCAACGAGGAGGCCAAACTGGGTCTCGCGCAGGCCGAGTTGCTCCAGCGGGTGCAGGGTGTCGACCCGCAGCAGGTGCGCCGGGACGCCGCCGACAAGCCGGCCGATGTGCAGGCGCAGATCGCCGCCGCCGATCTGGATCTGGTGGGCGGCCATGTCGAGGACGCGTTCGGCCGGCTCATCGAGACCGTGCAGCGCACGGTGGGTGACGACCGGGACACCGTGCGGATGCGGCTGCTGGAGCTGTTCGAGGTCGTCGGACCCGACGATCCTCGCGTGATCGCGGCCCGCAGGGCCCTGGCGCGCGCCCTGTTCTGACCAGTCGTTAAACATGCGGGCATGTGGTGCCCGCGTGAAAAGTTTGCCCACAGCAGGTCACTGCGGCCGCGTTTTACCAAAACTTGGTAATCGCGGCCGCTGTTACTAGGAGTAAGTCACGGGCGTTGATCTGTCGGATTCTGTCCATCGATCAACAGCTTTGTACCGCCGTCCGGCACCACCCTGAGTCGTCGTCCGAGACCGATGGGTCGTTGTTCGGTTATCCGGCCGTTACTAGCGAGTAACGAACCCCCTTGTGCGGGCGGCGAGAATGCACCACGATCGGCCACGCTCGGTCCATTCCCGTACCCCGGCAGCCGGTTGGGTCACGGGACAACGTGGGTCCCCACCGAGCAGAGCCGGCGGCAGTGGCGCCGGCTCTTGGACAGGGGGGTCTTCGTCCTTCCGGCGAAGCCTGTCCAGCAGGGTTGTGCGTGATGCGTGTCAGGCGCGACCAGTGGTTGTCGCTCGGGGGTGATCGCCGGTGATTCGGGCGCAGTTGCGCCGCCGAGTGCAGGCGCTCTCCTTCCCGAGGACGTAGCACTTCTCCCATCCCTGCCCGGCTGAGCCGCCAATCGGTGCGAGCCAGGACAGGAGATGTACGTCCGAGAAGGAGGAAATATGGAGTCCCAGGTGCGTGGCGGGACCAGATGGAAGCGGTTCGCTGTGGTCATGGTGCCCAGCGTCGCCGCCACGGCTGCGATAGGTGTCGCCCTCGCGCAGGGCGCTCTCGCCGCGTCGTTCAGTGTCTCCGGCCAGTCGTTCAAGGTCACGACCGACCAGCTCGTCGGTGAGGGCTTCTCGCAGTACGGCGCCCTCGACGAGGGATACACGATGGACGGCAAGAAGGCCGTCCACCCGGTCGCCGTCTCGTCGTTCAAGTCGGCGACGATCAAGAACCTGTGCCAGTCGGTCGTCACCCCGAACATTCCGGTGCTCGGGAACGTCAGCCTGATCCTGCGTGCGGGTCAGGGTGCGGAGCCGGTCAAGGCCCAGAACCTCTACATCGATGTCGCCGATCTCAGCGCCGACGCGACGTTCGAGAACATCGACATCGGTGTGGCCGCCAAGGACGCCAACAAGGGTCCGGCCATGCGGAAGGGCGAGACGGCGAACCCGTTCGGCTTCGCCCAGCAGGCGGACAAGGCGACCCTGACCGACGTGAAGCAGACGGCGTGGGCGACCACCGCCGGAACCTTCAAGCTCAGCGGCCTGAAGATGTCGCTGTCGACGGGTGTCAAGGAGTGCTACTAAGCACTCACTGACGGGCGGGGGAGCCGGTGGCGCCCCCGCCCGTCCACCTTCCGGCCGCGCCTTCACGCGGGGCCCACATCACCACCACAGCAACGCTGTACCAGGGAGCTGTTTTTCCATGAGCGCCGAGACTCCTGCCGCCACCGGCCAGTTCACCGTCCGGAGGCAGCAGTTCCGCGCCTGGCGGGGTGAGCGGCCGTTCTGGGCCGGGATGTTCGTCCTCCTCGGTGGACTGCCCATCGCCTACTTCCCGTACGCGAACCTCCAGATCGGCCACCTGACGCTGGCGATGGCGACCACCGCGGGTGCCGGGTCCCTGATCATCGGCGTGCTGCTCGTCGTACTGGGCGTGAGCCTCTGGTTCCAGAAGCACGTCCGCGTCTTCGCGGGAGTCGCGGCGATCCTGCTGGCGCTGGTGTCCCTCCCCGTGTCCAACATCGGCGGCTTCCTCATCGGCTTCCTCCTCGCCCTCGTGGGCGGGGCGATGGCCGTGGCCTGGGCGCCGGGCGCACCGCCCGCGGGACAGCCCGCCGCCATGGCCAGCACGGGCATGGGCGGGACTCCCGGGGCCACGGACCACGACACCACGGTGCTCAAGGCCGTGGACGGGGCGGACGAGCCGAACGATCTTTCAGGAACGAACCCGGCCAACGGGGCGAACGGGAGGCACAGTGCCGGCTGACGAGGTGACCCACGGGGCTGATGTGGAGGCGTTCCGTGTGAGAACCGGGCCGCGCCACGCGGCACCCAAGAAGCCGCTGTTCACCAGGTTCAGCAGGCCGACCGGCAAGGCGATAGCCATGGCGGCGATGCCGACGGCGGTGCTCATGGGCATGGGGTTCACGTCGACGCTCGCCATAGCCGACAGCGACACCCCGGCGGCGCCGACCTCCAAGAGCCTGACGGCCGACGAGTACAAGGACTGTGTGGCGGCCCTCGAGGACGCCGACAAGGCCGAGGACTCCAAGGGCGACGACTCCGCCTCGCCCACGCCGTCCCCCTCGGCGAGCGACGGCGCGACGGACGAGAAGGACGACCAGGGCGGCACCGCCCCCGAGCCGTCCCCCTCGGGCGGTACGGAGGCGAACAACGGCGGTTCTTCTTCGTCGGATTCAGGTTCCGACGACAAGGCCGAGCCGAAGCCGTCCCCGTCCACGAGCGCGCCCGCCGCGGGCGACGAGGAGGAGGCCACGCCGTCCCCCTCGCCTTCCGAGAGCGGCGGCAACGTCCTGGAGGACATCGGCGACGCGATCGGCGGCATCTTCGACGGCGGGAGCAAGGCCGAGGAGAGTCCCGGCCCGACCCCGTCCGCCTCGGCGTCGGAGAGCACCGAGAAGCCGGCCGAGGACACCTCCGGGGCCGACCAGGACACGAGCGACAAGGCCGCCGGCACGGTCGAGGACACCGTCAAGGACACCACCGGCAAGGCGTCCGACACGGTGAAGGACACCGGCAAGACGGTGGAGGACACCACCAAGGCCGTCGAGAAGGCCGCCGAGGACGCGGCGGCGAAGGCGAAGGAGGCCACCGCCTCGCCCAGCCCCTCCCCGAGCGCCACCACGGACGCCGACGACTGCCCGGCCGCCACCGACGCCGAGGGCGGCGTCGACAACAAGGTGCCGCTGCCCGACGACCCGTGGTTCCTCAACGCCAGCTCGCTGACGCTGAAGGGCGCCGACTACAAGGGCGTCGTCGAGGTGCGCACCGCCAACGGCACCGTCAAGAAGGTGCTCAAGTACGTCATATCCGGCGGCACCGACATCGGCGACCTGCACCAGACCGTCCAGGACAAGCAGTCCGGCAAGACCTACCACGTGCAGGCGGCCAAGGGCTCGACGTCCACGATCCGCGACGGCGACACCGTGATGTACACCGAGAGCATCTCGGGCAACCTGCTCGGGCTGATACCGATCACGTTCGACCCGGAGCACCCGCCGCCGCTGAACATCCCGCTGATCTACTTCACCAACGTGAAGGTCCAGCAGGCCGGCCAGTTCGGCGGGACCCTGCACGTGCCGGGGCTGCACAACTTCGTCACCGGCTGAGCGCCCCTCAGAGCCCTTTCGGGAGCCGCACACACCGAGGGCGCCCCCTGGATCCCAGGGGGCGCCCTCGGTGCCGTGTACGGGCCCTCACGGAGCCCGTGCGGATCAGCCCTTGGCCTCGCCCAGGTGGTGGACCCGCACCATGTTGGTGGTGCCGGGCACGCCGGGGGGCGAACCGGCGGTGATGACCACGATGTCGCCGTCGTTGAAGCGGTTGAGCTTGACCAGCTCCTGCTCCACCAGGTCGACCATCTCGTCGGTGCTGTTCACGAACGGCACCACGTACGGCTCCACGCCCCAGCTCAGCGCCATCTGGTTGCGCGTGCCCTCGTCGGTGGTGAAGGCGATGATCGGCTGCACCGCGCGGTAGCGCGAGAGACGGCGGGCGGTGTCGCCGGACTGCGTGAAGGCCACCAGGCCCCGGCCGCCGAGGAAGTCGGCGATCTCGCACGCGGCCCGGGCCACCGAACCGCCCTGCGTGCGCGGCTTCTTGCCCGGCACCAGCGGCTGCAGGCCCTTGGACATCAGCTCCTGCTCGGCCGCGGCGACGATCTTCGACATCGTCTTCACGGTCTCGATCGGGTACGCGCCCACGCTCGACTCGGCGGACAGCATGACCGCGTCGGCGCCGTCCAGGATCGCGTTGGCCACGTCGGAGGCCTCGGCGCGGGTCGGACGGGAGTTGGTGATCATCGACTCCATCATCTGGGTCGCCACGATCACCGGCTTGGCGTTGCGCCGGCAGAGCTCGATCAGGCGCTTCTGCACCATGGGGACCTTCTCGAGCGGGTACTCGACGGCCAGGTCACCGCGGGCGACCATCACACCGTCGAACGCCATCACGACGTCCTCCATGTTCTGCACCGCCTGCGGCTTCTCCACCTTGGCGATGACGGGGACGCGGCGGCCCTCCTCGTCCATGATTCGGTGCACGTCCTGGACGTCCTTGGCGTCCCGGACGAAGGACAGCGCGACCAGGTCGCAGCCCATCCGGAGGGCGAAGCGGAGGTCCTCGATGTCCTTCTCGCTCAGCGCGGGCACGTTGACGGCCGCGCCGGGCAGGTTGATGCCCTTGTGGTCGGAGATGACGCCGCCCTCGATGACGATCGTCTTCACCCGGGGGCCCTCGACCTCGGTGACCTTCAGCTCGACGTTGCCGTCGTTGATGAGGACCTGGTCGCCCTTGGTGACATCGCCGGGCAGGCCCTTGTAGGTCGTCCCGCAGATCGTCTTGTCGCCCGGGACGTCCTCGGTGGTGATGGTGAACTCGTCACCGCGCACCAGCTCCACGGGACCCTCGGCGAAGGTCTCCAGACGGATCTTCGGGCCCTGGAGGTCGGCGAGGACACCGATGGCCCGGCCGGTCTCCTTGGCGGCGGCACGGACCCGGTCGTACCGGCCCTGGTGCTCGGCGTGGCTGCCGTGGCTGAAGTTGAAGCGGGCCACGTTCATGCCGGCTTCGATCAACGCGACAAGCTGATCGTGGGAGTCGACCGCGGGGCCGAGAGTACAGACGATTTTCGAACGGCGCATGGGGGCGATCCTATCGGTTTGTTTCGCAAGGGAATATTCCGTCTGGCGGAAAATACAAAAGGGCGGGATGCCGCTCAGGTGTGATTCCCCGAACCAATTACCAGCGCGTAGGTCTGTGTCGCGATCTCCAATTCCTCGTCAGTAGGCACCACCGCCACGGCGACCCGGGCGCCCTCGGGCGAGATCAGCCGTGCCTCGTCGCCGCGGACGGCGTTGCGCTCGTCGTCCACGCCGAGGCCCAGCTCCTCCAGGCCCGCGAGGGCTGCCGCCCGCACGGGAGCCGCGTTCTCGCCCACACCGGCGGTGAAGGCGACCGCGTCCACCCGTCCGAGGACGGCGTAATAGGCACCGATGTACTTCTTCAGGCGGTGAATGTAGATGTCGAACGCCAGCTCCGCCTGCTCGTCTCCCTCGTCGACGCGACGGCGGATCTCCCGCATGTCGTTGTCGCCGCACAGACCGATCAGACCGCTCTTCTTGTTGAGAAGAGTGTCGATCTCGTCGGCGGACATTCCACCAACACGCATCAAATGGAAGATGACGGCCGGGTCCATGTCTCCCGAGCGCGTACCCATCACGAGCCCCTCCAAAGGCGTCAGGCCCATGGAGGTGTCCACGCAGCGACCGCCCCGGACGGCCGAGGCGGACGCCCCGTTGCCCAGGTGCAGCACGATGACGTTCGTCTCGGCGGGGTCCTTGCCCAGCAGCTCGGCGGTGGCCCGGGAGACGTAGGCGTGGGAGGTGCCGTGGAAGCCGTAGCGGCGGATGCGGTGCTCGTCGGCGGTCTTGACGTCGATCGCGTAGCGGGCGGCCGACTCCGGCATCGTGGTGTGGAACGCGGTGTCGAAGACGGCGACCTGCGGCAGGTCGGGCCGCAGCGCCCGGGCCGTGCGGATGCCGGTGAGGTTGGCCGGGTTGTGCAGCGGCGCCACGGGAATGAGGCGTTCGATCTCGGCGAGCACCGCGTCGTCGACGACGGTCGGCTCGGTGAACTGCTTCCCGCCGTGCACCACCCGGTGCCCGATCGCGGCCAGTTCGGGCGAGTCCAGGCCGAGGCCGTCCTTCGCGAGCTCCTCCGCGACGGCCTTCAGGGCGGCGTCGTGGTCGGCGATCGCCCCGCCGCGCTCCCGGCTTTCGCCGCCGGCCGGGGTGTGCTTCAGCCGGGACGTCTGCTCGCCGATGCGCTCGACCAGGCCCACCGCCAGCCGGCTGCTGTCGCGCATGTCGAGCAGCTGGTACTTCACCGACGAGGAGCCGGAGTTGAGGACGAGGACACGGGTGGGACTCACTGGGCGGTCGCCTTCTCGCTCGGGGACGGGGCGGGGGACTGGGCCTGGATCGCCGTGATGGCGACCGTGTTGACGATGTCCTGGACCAGGGCACCCCGGGACAGGTCGTTGACCGGCTTGCGCAGACCCTGGAGCACCGGGCCGACGGCGATCGCGCCGGCCGAGCGCTGCACGGCCTTGTAGGTGTTGTTGCCGGTGTTCAGGTCGGGGAAGATCAGCACGCTCGCCTGCCCGGCGACCTCGGATCCGGGCAGCTTGGTCGCCGCGACCGACGGCTCCACGGCGGCGTCGTACTGGATCGGGCCCTCGATCTTCAGGTCGGGCCGGCGGGAGCGGACCAGTTCGGTGGCCTCGCGCACCTTGTCGACGTCGGCGCCGGAGCCGGAGGTGCCGGTGGAGTACGACAGCATCGCGATGCGCGGCTCCACGCCGAACTGCTCGGCCGTGGTCGCCGACTGGATGGCGATGTCGGCGAGCTGCTGGGCGTTCGGGTCCGGGTTGACCGCGCAGTCGCCGTAGACGAGGACCTTGTCGGCCAGGCACATGAAGAACACGGACGAGACGATGTCGGCGTCCGGCTTGGTCTTGATGATCTCGAAGGCGGGGCGGATGGTCGCGGCCGTGGAGTGCACCGAGCCCGACACCATGCCGTCGGCGAGGCCCTCCTGGACCATCAGCGTGCCGAAGTAGTTCACGTCGGAGACGACGTCGTAGGCCAGCTCCACGGTGACGCCCCGGTGGGCGCGCAGGGCCGCGTACTGCTCGGCGAAGGTGTCCCGCAGCTCGGAGGTCGCCGGGTCGATCAGCCGGGACTCGCCGAGGTCGATGCCGAGGTCGGCGGCCTTCTTGCGGATCTGGTCGACCGGGCCGAGCAGCGTCAGCTCGCACACGCCCCGGCGCAGCAGCACCTCGGCGGCGTGCAGCACCCGCTCCTCGGTGCCCTCGGGCAGGACGACCCGGCGCAGGTCGGAACGGGCCTGCTCCAGCAGCTTGTGCTCGAACATCATCGGCGTGACGCGGTCGCTGCTCGGCGCGGAGACCCGGCGGGCGAGGTCGGCGGTGTCGGCGTACCGCTCGAACAGGCCGAGGGCCCGCTCGGCCTTGCGCGGCGTGGCCGCGTTCAGCTTGCCCTCCAGGGAGAACAGCTGCTCGGCGGTGGGGAAGCTGGTGCCGGCCACGGACAGCACCGGGGTGCCGGGGGCGAGGCGGTCGGCGAGGGTGAGGATGTGGTCGCCGGGCACCTCGTCCAGGGTGAGCAGTACGCCCGCTATCGGCGGGGTGCCGGCGCTGTGCGCGGCGAGCGAGCCGACGACCAGGTCGGAGCGGTCGCCCGGGGTGACGACGAGGCAGCCCGGGGTCAGGGCGCTCAGGAAGTTCGGCAGCATCGCCCCGCCGAAGACGAAGCCGAGCACGTCCCGGGCGAGCCCCGAGTCGTCGCCCAGCACCACCTTGGCGCCCAGGGCGTGGCCGATCTGCGAGACGGTCGGCGCGGACAGCGCGGGCTCGTCGGGCAGCACGTAACAGGGCACGGGCAGCCGGGAGTCGAGCTGGCCGGCGATCTCGTCGCGGTCCTCGCGGGCCACCCGGTTGGTGACCATGGCCAGGACGTCGCAGCCCAGGGTGGCGTAGGCGCGGTAGGCGTTGCGCGTCTCGGCGAGCACGGACTCGACGGTCTGCTTGCGGCCGCCGACGACCGGGATCACGGACGCGCCGAACTCGTTCGCCAGCCGGGCGTTGAGCGACAGCTCGTCCGGGAGCTGGGTGCCGGCGTAGTCGGTGCCCAGGACCAGGACGACGTCGTAGTCCCGGGCGACCAGGTGGAAGCGGTCGACGAGGGTGGACACCAGCTCGTCGGTGCCGGCCTCGGCCTGCAGGGCGGAGGCCTCGTGGTAGTCCATGCCGTAGACGGTCGCCGGGTCCTGGGTGAGCCGGTAGCGGGCGCGCAGCAGCTCGAAGAGGCGGTCGGGCCCGTCGTGGACCAGGGGGCGGAACACGCCGACCCGGTCGACCTGCCGGGTGAGGAGCTCCATGACCCCCAGTTCGACGACCTGGCGTCCGTCGCCGCGGTCGATGCCGGTCACGTACACGCTGCGGGTCACGCGCGCTCTCCGTTTCGTCTGGAGTGGGGGGAGGCCTCATCCCACGGCTTTCCAGCCGCGGGGCACAAAAATCGCCCACCGAGGTGAGCAGAACCATCTTGACAATACCTCTGCCGCTGGATAAGGCGCCCGTCAGCGTAGGGGTTCCACAGGGGGCTGTGGGGCGTGAAACAATCGGCAGTGGCTCACCGGTGTCAACAGCGAGCAGGAGACACAGCACGATGCGTATCGGAGTTCTCACCGCAGGCGGCGACTGCCCCGGCCTGAACGCCGTGATCCGGTCGGTCGTGCACCGGGCGGTCGACAACTACGGCGACGAGGTCATCGGCTTCGAGGACGGCTACGCAGGCCTGCTCGACGGCCGCTACCGGAGCCTCGACCTGGAGTCCGTCAGCGGCATCCTGGCCCGTGGCGGCACGATCCTCGGCTCGTCCCGGCTGGAGCGCGACCGGCTCCGGGAGGCCTGCGAGAACGCCTCCGACATGATCCACCAGTTCGGCATCGACGCGCTGATCCCGATCGGCGGCGAGGGCACACTGACGGCCGCGCGCATGCTGAGCGATGCCGGGCTGCCCGTCGTGGGCGTCCCGAAGACGATCGACAACGACATCTCCTCCACGGACCGCACCTTCGGCTTCGACACCGCGGTGGGCGTCGCCACCGAGGCGATGGACCGGCTGAAGACCACCGCCGAGTCCCATCAGCGGGTGATGGTGGTGGAGGTCATGGGCCGGCACGCCGGCTGGATCGCCCTGGAGTCCGGCATGGCGGCCGGTGCGCACGGGATCTGCCTGCCGGAGCGGCCGTTCGACCCGGCCGACCTCGTGAAGATGGTCGAGGAGCGCTTCGCCCGCGGCAAGAAGTTCGCGGTGGTCTGCGTCGCCGAGGGCGCCCACCCCGCCGAGGGCTCCATGGACTACAACAAGGGCGCCATAGACAAGTTCGGCCACGAGCGCTTCCAGGGCATCGGCACCGCCCTCGCGCACGAGCTGGAGCGGCGCCTCGGCAAGGAGGCCAAGCCGGTCATCCTCGGCCACGTCCAGCGCGGTGGTGTGCCGACCGCCTACGACCGGGTGCTCGCCACGCGGTTCGGCTGGCACGCGGTGGAGGCCGCGCACCAGGGCCGGTTCGGGCGGATGACGGCTCTGCGAGGGACGGACATCGTGATGGTCCCGCTCGCGGAGGCCGTGACCGAGCTGAAGACGGTGCCCAAGGACCGGATGGACGAGGCCGAGTCGGTCTTCTAGCAGCGGTTTCGGGGCGCGGCTGCCCTGGCACTCGTGCTCCTAGCCGGCCCCCGGGCCCGTGTCGTCCTGGAGTTTCGTCCAGAAGTGCTCCACGATCCGGTCGAGGAAGTCTCGACCGGCGTCGCCCGCGTCGCCGCTGCCGCCGCCCCAGCTCAGGGTGGCGGCCATGTGGCCCTGGTAGTCCTCGTGCAGGCCCTGCAGGGCGTTCTCCAGCAACCGCCGCTCCAGGGGCACGAGTTTGGTCACCGGGCGGACGTAGGCCTGCCAGCGGGTGGTCGCGGCGCTGCGCAGCAGGTCACCCAGCCGGGCGTCGCGGCCCGTGACGGTCACGAGGTCGGGCAGTGCGAGCCGGAGCAGATCGGCCAGGGCAGCGGCCTGGCGTTCCGTGCCGCGCCAGCTTTCGGTCTCCTCCATGCGCAGATACGCGTGTACGTCGTGCCCCACGGCCCGGGCCACGTCCTCCGGGGCGAGGCAACGGGCGATGCGGTGTTCGCGCAGCGTGCGCGGTCTGCCGATCAGTTCGGCGGGCGAGCACCACAGGACGCCCGCGAGCGCGGTGAGTTCGGAGTCGGTCGGGGCGGCAGCCCCGCGTTCCCAGGCCATCACGTGGTCCGGGGTGACGTGCGGATGTCCGTACGAGACGCGCATGCCGTGGGCGACGTGCTCGGGTGCCATGCCGAGGGCCGCGCGCAGCCGGCGGGCGGCGGGGGCGTTGAACGGCCGGGTGGTGGGGGCGGTCTGCGTCGGGGGAGAGGGAGACGGGCGGTTCGGTCGGGCTGAAGGTCGGCGCACGGCCCACAAGCTAGGACGGCCGGGAGAGGCTGACTACGGTCTGTTCGGCCAGGATCACGGATTGTAGGAAGCTACGGCTACCGGCGGGTTCGACGTGGGGCCGAAGATCGTCTGTCGGCGGGGGTGCGAGCGCGGTGAGGATGGCGCCGGGCCCGATGATCACGGGCCCGGAAAGGCGGTGACTTACGTGAACGGCAAGCTCAACGGGCATATTCGCGAGCGTCTTCTCGCGCCGAACTTCTGGCATCTCGCGACGGTGGGGGCGGACGGGGCGCCCCAGGTGTCGCCCATGTGGGCGGACATCGAAGGGGAGTACGTGATGGTCAACACCTCGGTGGGGCGGGTGAAGGAGGAGAACCTGCGGCGCAATCCGTACGTTTCGCTGTCGCACCACGACCCCGTGAACCCGTACGACCGGGCGGAGATCCGGGGCAGGGTCGTCCGGTTCGTGGAGGGCGAGGAGGCGGAGCGGGCGATGGACCGGCTGGCGCGGAAGTATCTCGGCGAGGACCGCTACCCGTGGCTGCTCCCGGGTGAGCGCCGGGTGATGCTGCTGATCGAGCCGGCGCGGGTGCGGAGGCTGGAGGGGGTCGAACCGTTCCGGGCGGGTGTGCTGCCGGAGGGGACGGCGGGCTGAGCCGTCTTCTCAGGGCAGTCGATCAGCGAAGTGCCCGGCGAGCGGGGGCTCGCCGGGCACTCGTGCGCTCGGCGTGGACCTCGCGTTCGAGGGTGCGGGCTCCGGCCACTGGCGGTCCGTCATCGATCATGGCCGGTCCGTCACTGGCCCGTGACCCAGCGGTACTGCAGCTCCGGGCGTCCCACCGTGCCGTACTGCGGGCGGCGGGCCGCGCGGCCCGCGTCGACCAGGTGCTCCAGGTAACGGCGGGCCGTGATGCGGGAGATGCCCACGGTCTCCGCGACCCCGGCGGCCGTCAGGCCCTCCGCGCTGTCGCGCAGGGCCACCGTCACCCGCTCCAGCGTCGGCGCGCTCAGCCCCTTGGGCAGCGCGGCCGGGCCCGGGGCGCGCAGGGCCGCGAGCGCCCGGTCCACCTCGTCCTGACCGCTCGCCTCGCCGACCGCCGCGTGGAACTCGGCGTAGCGCACGAGGCGGTCGCGCAGGGTCGCGAAGGTGAACGGCTTGAGGACGTACTGCACGACCCCGAGGGAGACGCCCTCCCGGACGACGGCCAGGTCGCGGGCCGACGTCACCGCTATCACGTCCGCGTGATGACCGGCCGCCCTGAGGGACCGCGCCAGGTGCAGTCCGTGCCCGTCCGGCAGGTGCAGGTCGAGCAGGAGGAGGTCCACCGGGGTGCGCTCCAGGGCACGGCGGGCCTCCGCGCCCGTGTGCGCCTTGCCCACGGCCACGAACCCGGGCACCCGGCCGACGTACAGGACGTGCGCGTCCGCGGCGACCGGGTCGTCCTCCACCACGAGGACGCGGATGGCCTTCTCGCTGCTCGTCATGCGTCGCCTCCAGCGGCTCCGGCCACCGAGGCGGCCTCGGACGGCACCGCGTCGCCCGGCGTCCCCGGCTCCCGCGGCGGCACCGCGTCCGCCGTCGTCCCCGGCTCCCGCAGCGGCAGCCGTACCTCGAACTCCGCTCCGCCCCCGTCGGCCTCCGCGACCGTCAGGGAGCCCTCGTGCCGGTGGGCCGCCTGACGGACCAGCGCCAGCCCGAGGCCGCGCCCGCCGGGGCCCGCCGGTTTCGTCGAGAAGCCGCGCTGGAACACCGCCTCGGCGTGCTCGGGGTCCACGCCCGGGCCCGTGTCCGAGACCCGCAGCACCAGCTCCGGGACGTCGCCGCAGTTTTGGGTGTACGCCGCCACCGTCACCCGGGCCCGCGCACTGCCCTGCGCCGCGTCCACGGCGTTGTCGATGAGGTTGCCGAGGATGGTCACCAGGTCCCGCGCCGGCAGGGTCTCCGGCAGCAGACCGTCGTCCAGGCTGCTGTCCTCCGACACCATCAGCTCCACGCCCCGCTCGTTCGCCTGGGCCGTCTTGCCCAGCAGCAGCGCCGCCAGCACCGGCTCGCTCACCGCCGCCACGACCTGGTCGGTCAGTGCCTGGGCCAGCTCCAGCTCGGCCGTCGCGAACTCCACCGCTTCCTCCGCCCGGCCCAGCTCGATCAGCGACACCACCGTGTGCAGCCGGTTCGCCGCCTCGTGCGCCTGGGAGCGCAGCGCCTGTGTGAAGCCCCGCTCGGAGTCCAACTCACCCATCAGTGACTGGAGTTCGGTGACATCGCGCAGGGTGACGACGGTACCGCGCCGCTCGCCGCCCGACACCGGAGAGGTGTTGATCACCAGGACCCGGGACGCCGTGAGATGCACCTCGTCCACCCGCGGCTCCGACGCCAGCAGGGCACCCGTCAGCGGGGCCGGCAGCCCCAGCTCCGCCACCGACCTGCCCACCACGTCCCCGGCCACGCCGAGCAACTCCCGACCTCCGTCGTTGATCAGCGCCACACGGTACTGCCCGTCCAGCATCAGCAGCCCCTCGCGCACGGCGTGCAGGGCGGCCTGATGGTAGTCGTGCATCCGGCTCAGCTCGGTCGCGTTCATGCCATGGGTGTGGCGGCGCAGCCGGGCGTTGACGACGTACGTGCCGACCGCGCCCAGGACCAGCGCGCCGGCCGCGACGCCGAGCAGGGCCGTCAGCTGGTCCTGGACCCGCTGGGTGATCTGCTCGACCCGGATCCCCGCGCTGACCAGGCCGACCACCCTGCCGCCGTCCTGGATCGGGGTGACCGCGCGGACCGACGGGCCGAGCGTGCCCGTGTAGGTCTCGGTGAAGGTCTCGCCCCGCAGGGCCCGCTCGGTGTGCCCCCGGAAGGTCTGGCCGATCTGCCGGGGGTCGGGGTGCGTCCAGCGGATGCCCCGCGGATCCATGATCGTGATGAAGTCGACCTCGGTGTCCCGCATCACCTTCAGCGCGTACGGCTGGAGCTCGGCCGTCGGGTCGGGGGTGCGGGTCGCCGCCAGCACCGAAGGGGAGTCCGCGACGGACCGCGCCACCGCCCTGGCCTGCCGGGTCGCGGCCTCTTCCGCCTGGCTGCGGTCGCTGACGTAGGAGAACAGCGCGTATCCGGCCACGACGACCGCTATCAGCACAGCCTGCATGGCGAAGAGCTGGCCCGCCAGACTGCGGGGACCGGGGACGGTGAAGCGCATGTCGTCAGTCTGCCTGGTGGCTGATTGTGAACTAAATGAACGGAAGGGTGACCGCGCTCACAGAGAACGACATAGTCACGGCATTCCCCATAACGCATCTCCGGGGGTTCCGCTCGGTGTTTCCCGAGTTTTCCCGGAGTCTCCCCGGACGTGAGCCGCACGCCGGTGATGCCGACGACGTCGTCAAGGAGGGCCGCCGTGACCAGCGCAGCCGATACGGCACCTGCCGCACGCAAACCCAAGCGGGACCGCACGCACTACCTCTACATCGCGGTGATCATCGCGGTCGCCGCCGGTATCGCGGTGGGTCTGGCCGCTCCGGACTTCGCGCAAGAGCTGAAGCCGATCGGCACGGGGTTCGTGGCCCTGATCAAGATGATGATCTCGCCGATCATCTTCTGCACGATCGTGCTGGGCATCGGCTCGGTACGGAAGGCCGCCAAGGTCGGAGCCGTCGGCGGTATCGCCCTGGGCTACTTCATGGTGATGTCCCTGGTCGCACTGAGTATCGGCCTGGTCGTCGGCAACATCCTGGAGCCGGGCACCGGACTCGCGATGACCGACGCGGTCAAGGACGCCGGTCACGCGCAGATCGACCCCGAGGCCAGCACGAACACCGCCGACTTCCTGCTGGGCATCATCCCGACCACCATCGTGTCGGCCTTCACCAACGAGTCGGTGCTCCAGACCCTGCTGATCGCCCTCCTCGCGGGCTTCGCGCTGCAGGGCATGGGCTCGGCCGGCCAGCCGATCCTGCGCGGCATCGAGCACATCCAGCGGCTCGTCTTCCGCATCCTCGCCATGGTCATGTGGGCCGCCCCGATCGGTGCCTTCGGCGCCATCGCCGCCGTCACCGGCTCCGCCGGCGTGGAGGCGCTCAAGAGCCTCGCCGTGCTGATGCTCGGCTTCTACGTGACCTGCTTCCTGTTCGTCTTCATCGTGCTCGGCGCCCTGCTGCGCGTGGTCTCCGGCCTGAACATCTTCACGCTGTTCAAGTACCTGGGCCGGGAGTTCCTGCTGATCCTGTCCACGTCCTCCTCCGAGTCCGCGCTGCCGCGGCTCATCGCGAAGATGGAGCACCTGGGCGTCAGCAAGCCCGTGGTCGGCATCACCGTCCCGACCGGCTACTCGTTCAACCTCGACGGCACCATGATCTACATGACCATGGCCTCGCTGTTCATCGCCGACGCCATGGGTACGCCGATGTCGCTCGGTGAGCAGATCCCGCTGCTGCTCTTCCTGCTGCTCGCCTCCAAGGGCGCCGCCGGTGTCACCGGTGCGGGTCTGGCCACGCTGGCGGGCGGTCTGCAGTCGCACAAGCCGGCCCTGGTGGACGGCATCGGCCTCATCGTCGGCATCGACCGCTTCATGAGCGAGGCCCGCGCCCTGACCAACTTCGCCGGCAACGCCGTGGCCACCGTGCTGATCGGCACCTGGACGAAGGAGATCGACAAGGAGCGGGTGGGCCAGGTCCTGGCCGGTCAGCTGCCCTTCGACGAGAAGACGCTGCTGGACGACGGCCACGGCGGCCCGGCCGACGACCACGTCGAGGCCGAGGTGTCCGAGCAGGGCGGCGAGAAGGAGCTGGCGAAGGCCTGACGGCCGCACCGCCCCGCAGAATCCGGGCGGCTGGGTGTCCCCCCGTCGCTCAGCCGCCCGGTCCACACATCGAGAAGTTCACGCGTTCAGCTTCGCCACCAGCTCGGTGGCCTTCGAGGCGGGCACGCCCGCCGCGGTCAGTACGGTGACCGCGGCGCAGCGGCCCGCCTCTTGCGCTGCCAGCAGCCCGTCGTTCACGGCCTCCATCACGGCGAACAGCATCTGCTCGTGCACGTACGCCAGGGCCGGAGCCGGCAGCGGCGAGCTGAAGACGTTCTCGTCCAGCCCTTGCTGCAGCAGTCCGATGCTCGCGTCCCGGACCGGGGCGAGCCGCTCCCGGATGCCCTGCATGGTGACCGTGCGCTGGGCGAGGGCGACCAGCAGCCGGTAGCGGTCGGCGATCTCCCACACCGCCAGTACCGAGCGCGCCACCGCCTCCGCCGGTTCCCGCACGTCCTCGCGGCCCGCCGCGTGCGCGGCCGACAGCGCCTCCACGGCCTCGTCGACGAGCGTGCTGATCAGCGCCTCGCGGCTCGGGAAGTGCCCGTACACCGTCCGCCGTACGACGCCCGCGGCCCGCGCGATCTGGTCCATGGACGCGTCGGGGTCGCGCAGCAGCTCGGCGAGGGCGACGTCGAGGATGCGGCGGCGGTTGGCGTCGGCGCGGCTGGTTCCCGTGGTCATGGACGTCATTGTGCCCCTTCCCCCATTGAGTTGCACAGTGCTGTGCAAAGGCGTAGATTGCACAGCGCTGTGTAAATGCACAGCCATGTGCAACTTCGAGCTGGGAAGGCGACCCCTGTCATGCGCCTCGTCATGAACCAACCGGCCGAGAGGATGGACCGCCCCTACCCGCGCCGCTGGTGGGCGCTCCTCGTGCTCTGCCTCAGCCTGCTGATCATCGTGATGGCCAACACCGCCCTCACCGTCGCCGCGCCCGCCATGACCGAGGACCTCGGCCTGTCCAGCGCCGACCTGCAGTGGGTGATCGACGGCTACACCGTCCCGTACGCCGCGCTGATGCTGCTGCTCGGCGCGATCGGCGACAAGTACAGCCGCCGGGGCGCTCTCGTCCTCGGCCTGGTCGTGTTCGCGGGCGGCTCCGTCTTCGGCTACCTCGCCGACAGCTCCACGACGGTCATCGCCGCCCGGGCCGTGATGGGCGCGGGCGCGGCGATGATCATGCCCGCCACGCTGTCCCTGCTCGCCGCGACCTTCCCTCGGGCCGAACGCGCCAAGGCCATCACCCTGTGGACCGCCACGGCCGGACTCGCCATCGCGGCCGGGCCGCTGGTCGCCGGGGCGCTGCTGGAGGACCACGGCTGGTCGTCGACGTTCCTCATCAACGTCCCTGTCGCCGTCCTCGCCCTCGCCGGCGCCTTCGTCCTCGTACCGCCGTCCAGGGCCGCGGACCGCGGGCGCATCGACTACGGCGGCGGGCTGCTGTCGGTGGTGTGGATCGCCGCGCTGGTCTACATGATCATCGAGGGGCCGCACTTCGGCTGGGGCGTCAAGGCCGTCACCGCGGCGGTCGTCGCCGGAGCCGGGCTCGTCACCTTCGTCCTGTGGGAGCTGCGCCACCCGCGCCCGCTGCTCGATGTCCGCCGCTTCACCAACCGCGGCTTCGCCGGCTCCAACCTCGCCGTCGCCCTGTTCTTCCTGGCGGTCTTCGGCGCCTTCTACTACCTGACGCAGCACCTCCAGTTCGTCCTCGGCTACGACGCCCTGGACACGGGTCTGCGCATGCTGCCGCTGGCGGGCGCGGTGTTCGTGGGGTCGGCCCTCACCGGCTTCCTCACGCCCCGGGTCGGCATGAAGTGGACCGTCACGGCGGGCATGGTCGGCGGCACGGCGGCCCTGGCGCTGCTCACTCGGGTCGACGCCGGTTCGTCGTACGGCGACTTCGTCGCGCCCCTGGTCGTCCTCGGCCTCTCGATCGGACTCGCGCTCTCGCCCTGCACGGACGCGATCATGGGGGCGTTCCCGGAGTCGGAGCTGGGCGTCGGCGGCGCGGTGAACGACACGTCGCTGGAGCTCGGCGGTTCGCTGGGCATCGCCATCCTCGGCTCGCTGCTGGCGACCTCGTACTCCGGCCACCTCTCGGACGCGACGGCCGGCAGCAAGCTCCCCGCGTCCACCCTCTCGACGGCCCAGGACTCCGTCGGGGCCGGGTACGCCGTCGCCCGGGGCATCGGCGACAAGGCCCGGCAGCTCGCCGAGCAGGCCGCGCACACGAGCGACCCCCAGCAGGCGGAGCGGCTCCGGGCACAGGCCGGGCAACTCGGCGGCGGAGCCCGCCGGATGGCCGACGCGGTCGGGTCCTCCTTCTCCGACGCGGTCGCGCACACCAGCCTGATCGGGGCCGTGATCCTGGGCGTCGGCACGGTGGTGGTGGCGCTGCTGCTGCCCGGCAAGGAGAAGGCGGTGGCCGAGCCCGCCGAAGAGAACGAGGAGAGCAGGGAACTGGAGTCCGCCGGATCTCGGTAGGGCCACCCGGAAGCCCCGCCCGCCCGCTCGCCGGGCAGGCGGGGCTTCACGGACACTCCCTCGGCCGTGCGCAGGAAACCGCCCGCCCGCCGGGCATGCGGGATGCCAGGGACGCTCCGGGCAGGCGGGATCCCAGGGGCGCTCTGGGCGGGCGGCATCGCGGGGGGCGCTCGGGGCCGGCGGCATCCCGGGGCGCTCGGGGCAGGCGGGCCCCCGGGGACGTCCCGGGCAGTTCGCGGGCGTGGCGTGTCGCCCTGATGCGGGCGGCGTCGCAGTCGCGGCCGGTCCCACGTCGGCCCGGCCGGTCCTACGCCGCCCCGGCCGCCGCGTCCAGCCGGGCCCGCTCCTCCTGCGTCAGCAGCAGGTCCGCCGCGGCGGCAGAGTCCCTGATCGTCCGCGGCCGGCTCGCCCCAGGGATCGGGATGACCACCGGCGACCGGGCCAGCAGCCAGGCCAGCGCGACCTGCTGGGCACTGACACCGCGTTCCGCCGCCACCGCGTGGAAGGCGGCGAAGCGCTGCTCCCCCTCCGTGCGCGACGGTCCGTCCAGGGAGCTGCGGGCCAGCCCGCCCAGCGGACTCCACGGCAGGAACGCCAGCCCCAGCTCCGCGCTCAGCCGCAAGGCCGGCTCGCTGTCCCGGACGGCGGGGGAGTACCGGTTCTGCACCGCCACCAGCCGGTCGCCGAGGATCTCGCGGGCCCTGCGGATCTGGTCCGCGTCCACGTTGGACACACCGGCCAGCCGGATCGTGCCCGCGTCGAGCAGCTCGCGCAGCGCGCCGACCGACTCCTCGAAGGGCACCGTGGGGTCCGGCTTGTGCAGCTGGTAGAGGCCGATCGCCTCCACCCCGAGCCGCTTGCGCGACGCCTCGGCGGCGGCCTTGAGGTGGCGGGGTGAGCCGTTCACCGTCCAGTCACCGCCCGCCGGCCGGCCGCGTCCGCCCTTCGTCGCCACCAGGACGCCGGAGGTGTCACCGCCGTAGGTGGCCAACGCGCGGGCCACCAGACGTTCGTTGTGCCCGGGCTCGGCGCCCGGCAGATGGTACGAGTCGGCCGTGTCCAGGAGCGTCACGCCGGCGTCGAGCGCGGCGTGCACGGTGGCCAGGGCGCGCTCCTCGTCCGGCCGGCCCTCGATGGACAGCGGCATCGCGCCGAGCCCGACCGCGCTCACCCGCAGTCCGCCAAGTGCCCTGTACCGCATGTCAGTCGCCCTTCCCGAGCGTCTCCGCGACGGCACGCGGCAGCCACTGCCGGGCGTCGCCGAAGGTGAAACCGAGCCGGGCGGCACGGCCGTTGTCCATGCCGTAGGAGCGGCGGAAGGAGAACGGCGAGACCTCACCGACCTCCACGGGCCGGAACACGGCCCGGCCGCCGGGGACATGGGCGGCCACCGCCGCGCACAACTCCTCGGTGCTCAGCATCCCGCGTGAGGCGGCGTTCACCGGCCCGGTGAAGTCCTCGCCCGCCGTCCAGGCCAGGAACCGGGCGATCTCCTCGACGTACCCGTAGGTGGCGGGCCGGTTCACCGCCGGCACGGCGATCGGCTCGCCGGTGCGTATCCGCTCGGCGTAGTGGGCCAGCCTGCCCGTGAAGTCGTCGTCCCCGCCCAGCACATGGGCGACCCGCACCATCGTGGACTCGAACTCCGCTCCGGCCGCGAGAACCGCCTCGGCCTGCCGTTTGCCCTCCCCGTAATGAGCCTCGACGAACGCGGGGTCGTCCCAGGCCAGGTCCAGGTCGACGGGGACGGTGGACGGGTCGACGGCCTCCTCGCGCACCGGAGCGGGGGAATCCTCGTACTCGTACACCTCGACCGTCGACGTCATCACATAGCGGCGCGTACGGCCGGTGAAGACGCGGCGGGCGATCGCGGCCTGGCGCGGGGTGTAGCAGACCTGGTCGACGACGACGTCGAAGACGCGGGAGCCGAGCGCCTCGGTCAGCGACCGTTCGTCGTCCCGGTCGGCGCGCAGGTGCTCCACCCCGGCGGGCGGCGGGGAGGAACCCCGGTTCAGTACGGTGACGCGGTGGCCTTCGGCGAGCAGCCGGGCGATCAAACGCTTACCGACGTAACGGTTGCCGCCGATGACCAGGACGTTCAGGGCCTTTTCCATGGCCATAATTCTCCCGGCGTACATCCACGCTCTGAAGGGGGAACCATGGGAGTTCAGGCCGCCGCGCCGAAAGAACAACGGCAGTTTCGGACCGCCGCCGACGAAACATCGGTGGGCTTCGACGCGCTGGACCGGCAGATCCTCCAGCTGCTCCAGACGGACGGCCGGATCAAGCTCAGCGAGCTGGGCCGCCGGGTCAGGCTGAGCCCCGCGGCCGTCACCGAGCGGGTGCGGCGGCTGGAGGCGGCGGGCGTGATCAGCGGCTACGGCGCCCATGTCGTGCCGTCCCGGCTCGGCTACGGCATCCAGGCGTTCATCCGCGTCAACCCGCACGGCGGCTACAACCTGAAGCACCCCAGGACCCTGGAGCTGATCGGGCGTCCCGAGATCACCGAGGTGCACCACGTGGTGGGGGAGGACTGCTGGATCCTCAAGGTCGCGGTGCGGGACACCGTCCATCTGGAGGAGGTCCTGGAGGCCGTCTCCGCGCTCGGCCGCACCACGACGTCGATCGTGCTGACCTCCCCGGTGGAGCGGAAACCGCTGTTGCCTTGACGCCGGGGTCAAGGATTACGTTCGACCGTATGCGAATCGGCGAGCTGGCCGCACGGGCCGGGACCACGACGCGGACGCTGCGGTACTACGAGGCGCGCGGGCTGCTGCCCGCGCGGCGCGCGGGCAACGGATACCGGACCTATGACGAGAGCGACCTGCGCCTGCTGCGGCAGATCAGGACGCTCCAGGACTTCGGATTCGACCTGGAGGAGACGCGGCCCTTCGTCGAGTGCCTGCGCGCCGGGCATCCCGAGGGCGACTCGTGCCCGGCGTCGCTCGCGGTCTACCGGCGCAAGCTGGGCGAACTCGACGCGCTGATCGGCCAGTTGACCGGCGTGCGGGACACCGTCGCGCGGCAGCTGGAGCGGGCCGAGCTGGCGCGGGCCGAGCTGGCCGCCGAGGCGGAGGTTCCGGGCGGTCCGGAGCCCGCATGCGAGCTGGGAGGGGACCCATGGTGACCGGAGCGACCGGTGTGACCGGTGTGACAGATGTGACGGACGCGGACTTCGAGGCGGAGGTGATCGGCGCCGGGCTTCCGGTGCTGGTGGAGTTCACCGCCGACTGGTGCCCGCCGTGCCGGCAGATGGGGCCGGTGCTCAAGGCCCTCGCCGCCGAGGAGGGCGACCGGCTGAAGGTGGTGCAGCTCGACGTGGACTCCAATCCGGCGACGACCAACGCCTACAAGGTGCTGTCCATGCCGACTTTCATGGTCTTCCGCGGTGGTGAGCCCGTGAAGGCGATGGTCGGCGCGCGGGCCAAGCGGAAACTGCTGGAGGAGCTGGCCGACGTGATGTAGGCGACCCGCCCGGACAACAGGAAATCCCCCGAGCAATTGCGCTCGGGGGATTTCCTTGCGTATATTTGTCTGTTCGTGACTTCAAGCAGATTGCGGTCACGTGAAGTTCAGTGAGCACAGTATATCCGGGCGGGAGCGGAATTGTCAAACACCGAATTTCCGGACGATGAATTGCGACAGGAACAAGAATTCATCGACGGGTTGTACGCGCGCGTGGACGCGCTGCGCGGCGACGCCGAGACCTCCGTCGCGAACGCGCTCGCGCAGGGCAACACGCCCCAGCAGGCCAGACTCGAGCGGGACATCCTCGTCGCCGAGCGCTCCGGGCTGCTCGCCGCGCTGAACGCGGTGGACGGCTCCCTGTGCTTCGGCCGGATCGACCTCACCTCGGGCGTCACCCACCACATCGGCCGCATCGGCCTGCGCACCGACGACGCCGAGCGCACCCCGGTGCTCATCGACTGGCGCGCCGATGTCGCCCGCCCCTTCTACCTGGCCACCGGGCACACCACGATGGGCCTCAGGCGCCGTCGGCACATCGCCACCGACGGCCGCCGGGTCACCCAGCTGCACGACGAGATCCTCGACCTCGGCGACGCGACCCGCACCGGCCACGAGGACCCGACGGGCGACGCCGTGCTGCTCGCCGCCCTCGACTCGGCGCGCACCGGCCGCATGGGCGACATCGTGCAGACCATCCAGGCCGACCAGGACCGCATCATCCGCGCCCCGCACCGCGGCGTCATGGTGGTGGAGGGCGGCCCCGGCACCGGCAAGACGGCCGTCGCCCTGCACCGCGCCGCCTACCTGCTGTACGAGCACCGGGAGCTGCTCGCCAAGCGGGCCGTGCTGATCGTCGGGCCCAACCCGGCGTTCCTCGGCTACATCGGCGAGGTGCTGCCCTCCCTCGGCGAGACCGGTGTGCTCCTGGCGACCGTGGGCGAGCTGTTCCCCGGGGTGAAGGCGACCGCGACCGACACGCCCGAGGCGGCCGCGGTGAAGGGCCGCGCCGGCATGGCCGACGTGCTCGCCGAGGCCGTGCGCCGCCGGCAGGCGCTGCCCGACCCCGTGATCACGATCGAGCACGACCGCGAGGTCCTCATGCTCGACGACGGCCTGGTCAACATGGCCCGCGAACGCACCCGCGCCGCCAAGCTGCCGCACAACGCCGCCCGCGAGCACTTCGAGGGCCACATCCTCAACGCCCTCACCGACCTGTACGCCGAGCGGATCGGCACGGACCCCTTCGACGGGTCCAGCCTGCTCGACCCCAGCGACGTCACCCAGATCCGCGACGACCTCGCCGAGAACCCCGAGGTCTGGGCGGCCGTCGACCGACTGTGGCCGCTGCTGACCCCACAGCGGCTCGTCGCCGACCTCCTCGCCGCGCCCGAGGAGTTCCTGCCCGCCGAGGACGCCGACGCCGTACGCCGCCCGGTGACCCGGCGCTGGACGGTCGCGGACGTGCCGCTGCTCGACGAGGCCGCCGAACTCCTCGGCGAGGACGACCGGATCGCCCGCAACCGCGCCGAGCGCGAGCGGCAGCGGCAGATCGCCTACGCCCAGGGCGTGCTCGACGTGTCCTACGCGTCCCGGACCTATGAGTTCGAGGACAAGGAGGAGGACGACCCCGAGAGCTCCGAGGTGCTGTCCGCGCACGACATCATCGACGCCGAGCGGTTCGCCGAGCGGCACGAGGAGGACGACCACCGCAGTGCCGCCGAACGCGCCGCCGCCGACCGCACCTGGGCGTTCGGGCACATCATCGTCGACGAGGCGCAGGAGCTGTCGCCGATGGCCTGGCGGCTGCTGATGCGGCGCAGCCCGACCCGCTCGATGACCCTGGTCGGCGATCCGGCCCAGACGGCGGAGGCCGCCGGGGTCGGTTCCTGGTCGGGCATCCTCTCGCCGTACGTGGAGGACCGCTGGGAGCACACCCGCCTGGGCGTCAACTACCGCACCCCGGCCGAGATCATGGACGTCGCCGCGGCCGTGGTGCGCGCCGAGCACCCGGACTTCGAGCCGCCCAGCTCGGTCCGCTCGACCGGCGTACGCCCCTGGGCGCGTGCCACCGACGACCTTCCGGGCGCCGTCGCCAAGGCGGTCGGGGAGCTCACCCCGGCCGAAGGCAGGCTCGCGGTGATCGCGCCGCGCGACCTCCACCGCTCCCTCGCGGCCCGGCTGGACGGTGTGACGGCGGGCGCCGAACCCGACCTCACGCGGACGGTGGTCCTGCTCGACCCCCGTCAGGCCAAGGGCCTGGAGTTCGACTCCGTCCTCGTGGTCGAGCCCGGCCGCTACGGCACCAGCGACCTGTACGTGGCCCTGACCCGGGCCACCCAGCGGCTGGGCGTGCTGCACACCGGGGAGCTGCCGAAGCCCCTGGCGGAAGCGCTCGGATAGCGGAACGGCCCCGTACCCGTCCGGGTACGGGGCCCGCCTACCGCAGCAGCGACCTCGGATCCCGCAGGGCGTGCCACAGCCCGGCCGCGAGCGGTACGACGGTCAGGGCGAAGAAGAGCCAGAAGAGGAACTCGGCTCCGGGCGTGAGCTCGTAGACGGTGCCGTCCTCCCACAGGCAGTAGGCCCGCGGCGGAAACGGGGTGGAGACCCCCGTGACCTTTCCGCTCCCCATGACGCCCTCGAGGTACGGCTCCCGGGGGCAGGGGGCGGTCTCCGGGAACAGCACGGGCTCGTCCGCCACCATGATGAACCCCCAGGTGAGGGCGCCGAGCGGCACCGACCAGAAGACCGAGGTCTTCACCCACAGCGGCAGCAGCGGATGCACCAGCAGCCCCCGCAGCGCGACCCAGCCGACCACCAGGACGACGAAGACCGGGAGCAGAGTCATGACGTCAGGGCCGTCTTCCGGGCGCGCAGTTCGCTCGCGTAGCCCACGCCGATGACGGGCAGGGCGGCGGTCAGGGCGAGGGCGGGGCTAGCCCGGTGATGGGACAACCCGTCCCGCGTGGCCTCGTCGAATCCGTCGCGACAGGCCGGCCGACCGGGAAGCGCCATCGCGACGACACCGGCCGCGGCGACGAGCGCGCCGACGGCACAGGCGACCGAGACTCCGAGCCCCATCAGCACGGCCGGACCTTCGAGGTGGTGTCCATGTGCCCACCCCACCAGGGCCGGGCCGGGCGGGCTGTGGTGGAAGCCACTCCTCCGGTCACACCCCTGTCACAGGAAACGGGCTCACCCCGCCTGCCCCGTGTGCCCGTTCGCGGGCGGCTCGGGCAGCCAGTCGCGCGCCGGATCGTACTCCAGCCACCGGCTTGGCCCCGCCTGCGCGGCGAGGGCGGTGGTTAGGGCGTCCAGCCCCGGGTGCCCGCTTCCGGTGCGCCACAGCAGCGACCAGGCGTACAACGGCGTGGGCTCGACCAGCGGGACGGAGCGCAACCCCGGTACGTCCGGCAGGGGCACGTCGGCGGGCAGCAGCGAGAAGCGCCGCGGGTCCGCCACCACCTCGGCCAGGAAGGGTGCCAGGCCCAGGTTGACGGTGGTGGCCGTGGTGGGGATGGCGAAGCGCCGGGCGAACCGGTGGAGGAAGTCGAGGCGGTCCAGCGTCCCGGGTGCCCACAGCACACCGTCGCGCAACTGCTCGGGACGCACGGCCGGTTCGGCCGCGAGCGGATGGTCCGCGCCCAGCACGGCGTCCACCGGCTCCAGCCGCACCAGACGGTGCGCCAGCCCGGTGGGCAGCGGAGGGTGCACCCGGCCGAAGGCCGCGTCGATGTCGCCACGCAGCAGGGCGGCCGTCACCGACGGCAGATCACGGCCGTGCCCCAGCACCAGGTCCCCGGCACGAGCGGTCACCCCGGCCAGGGTCCGCATCGGCGCGTAGAGGTGCCCCCAGACGTCGACCCGCAGGGGCCGGTCCGTCCCCACGGCCGCCGCGACGGCCGACTCGGCCGCGGCCAGGGCCTGCCGCGCCGGGGCGAGGAAACGCCGCCCCGCCTCCGTGAGACCGACCGCCTGGCCGCCACGCTGGAACAGCACGGTGCCGAGCAGCGATTCGAGCCGCGCGATCCGCTTGGACAGCGCCTGCTGGGAGAGGCCGAGCGTGCCGGCCGCCCGCCCGAAGTGCAGTTCCTCGGCGGCGCGTACGAAGGCCCGTACCTGCGCCATGTCGAGATCCATGGCTCCCCACCCTAGACCTCGGGCGACAACCGAACGTTGTCGGTCCCGCCCGTTCGTTGTTGGATCACGGGGCGGCCGCGAAGGTTGCATGTCCGGCATGCGAAGACTGATTCCCACGGGGGAGGCGGCCCGTCCGGTCGTTTTCGCCGAGGTTCCCCCGCCCGTCCCGGAGCCCGGCGAAGCACTCGTCAAGGTCGAGGCGTTCGCGCCGAACCGGGGCGAGACGTTCCTCCTCGAACACCCCCGCCCGGGGCTGCTGCCGGGCAAGGACATCGCGGGACTGGTCGTGCAGGCAGCGGCCGACGGCTCGGGCCCCGCCATCGGCACCCGCGTGGTCGCACACCCGGCGCAGGCCGGCTGGGCCGAGTACGTCGCGGTGCCCACGCACTCCCTCGCCCCCCTCCCGGACGGCGTCGACAGCGTCCGGGCGGCGGCCCTGCCCCTCGCCGGCATCACCGCCCTGCGTCTGCTGCGCACGGCCGGTTCCCTGGCCGGCACACGGGTGCTGCTCACCGGCGCCTCGGGCGGGGTCGGCCACTACGTCACCGAACTGGCCGTCGCAGCCGGAGCCGAGCTGACCGCGGTGACGGCCACGCCGGAGCGCGGCGAGCGGCTCGGGGAAATGGGCGCGGAGGTGGTGCACGAGGTGGCGGCGGCTGACGGGCTCTTCGACGTCGTGCTGGAGTCCACGGGCGGGCCGGACCTGCCGGCGGCTCTCACCCGGACGCGCCCGGGCGGGCTGGTCGTCTGGTTCGGCCAGGCGAGCCGCACCCCGGCGACCCTCGACTTCTTCGCGCTCCTCGGCGGCCCCGAGCGCGTGACACTCCAGCACTTCCACTACGCCGGCGCCCCCTATGGCCCCGACCTCGCGACGCTGGTGCGCCTCGTGGAACAGGACCGGCTGCACCCGGAGATCGGCAGGACCGCCGACTGGATCCACACCGCCGGCACGCTGGTCGACCTGCGCGAGCGCCGGATACGCGGCAAGGCCGTCCTGCTGACGGGAGGAACCCGATGAACGCCCCCGAGTTCGCCGCCGCCCAGTGGACCCGCGCCACCGGTGCGGGCGTCGACCCCCACGAGTACCGGCGTGTCACGGCCGCCCTCGCCTCCGTCGCCGACTGGGGACCGGCCTTCTCGCGCACCGGCCACGCCTGCGTCGAGCGCGCGGAGCGGGCGGGGTCGTCCGTCTCCGCGGGAGAACACCTGCTGATGGCGGCCCGTTGGTTCCACCTCGCCACGCTCGCCCCCTACGCGCGGGCGGACCGCGCCGCCGCGGCCGCCGACCATGCGCTGAGCCGGGCGCTGACCGTGCTGGAGCCCGGTGCGCGGCGCGTCAGCGGCACGGGTTTCACCGGCTGGCTGCGCGGCCCGTCCGACGCCCCCGGCACGGTGATCCTGGTCCCCGGGCTGGACTCGGCCAAGGAGGAGTTCCTCGATCTTGCGTCGGCGCTGCTGGCCCGCGGGCTCGCGGTGTTCGCGATGGACGGACCCGGACAGGGCGCCCTCGCGGCCACGACCACCCTCACGCCGGCCTACGAGCAGGTCGTCGGCCGGGTCGTCGCCGCACTCGGCGTCGCACGCGTCGGGCTCGTCGGCCTGAGCCTGGGCGGCTACTACGCGGCACGGACCGCGGCGCTGGAGCCGCGCGTGGCGGCCGTCGCCACCGTCAGCGGCCCCTTCCGCCTCGACTGGGACGAACTTCCCCCGCCCGTGCGGGACATCATGGCGCGGCGGGCAGGAGGGGCCGATGCCGCCCGTTCCTTCGCGCGTCGGGTGGATCTCGCCGACCTGGCGCCACGCATCACGGCCCCGCTGCTGGTCGTGGACGGCGGCCAGGACGTCATCCCGGGCGTGACGAACGGCGAGCCGCTGGCCCGCCTCGCCCCGCACGGCACCTACCGGCCGGTCCCGCACGGCGACCACCTGCTCGGCAACGCGCGCAGCGACTGGCTGTCTCCCCTCGCCGACCACCTCGCGCACACGCTGACGGGAGCGGCGGTGTGAGCCGCTCCCGCCGACGCTCTGTCCCTTCCCCGGCCCTTACGCCGGCCGCAGCCACACCGTCGCCAGCGGCGGCAGCGTCAGCCGGATGCTGGCGGGGCGGCCGTGCCAGGCCAGGGGTTCGGGTTTGACCGGGTCGGGGTTGGTGACGTCGCTGCCGCCGTAGCGGGCCGCGTCGGTGTTCACCGCCTCGTGCCAGGCGGGGACGTCGTCGGGGACGCCCAGGCGGTAGTCCGGGCGGGTGACCGGCGCGAAGTTGGACACCGCCAGCACCGGGACGCCCTCCGGGTCCAGCCGCAGGAAAGCGAGGACGTTGTCGTCGGCGGCGTCCCCGACGATCCACTCGAAACCGGCCGGGTCCGTGTCCAGGCGCCACAGCGCCGGGGTCGCCCGGTACACGGTGTTCAGGTCGCGCACCAGATCGCGCACCCCGCGGTGGTCGGGCTCGGCCCCGTACCCCGGGTCCAGCAGCCACCAGTCGGGGCCGTGCGCCTCGGACCACTCGGCGCCCTGCGCGAACTCCTGCCCCATGAAGAGCAGTTGCTTGCCCGGATGAGCCCACATGAAGCCGAGGTAGGACCGGACCCCGGCGCGCTGCTGCCACCAGTCACCGGGCATCTTCGACACCAGGGAGCGCTTGCCGTGCACGACCTCGTCGTGCGAGATCGGCAGCACGTAGTTCTCGCTGTAGGCGTACACCATCGAGAAGGTCATCTCCCCGTGGTGGTACTTGCGGTGCACCGGCTCGTGGCTCATGTACTCCAGCGAGTCGTGCATCCAGCCCATGTTCCACTTCAGCCCGAACCCGAGCCCGCCGAAGCCGCTCGGGCCCTTGTGGTGGGTGGCCCGGGTGACGCCGTCCCAGGCGGTGGACTCCTCGGCGATCGTGACCACGCCGGGCACCCTGCGGTACACCGTCGCGTTCATCTCCTGCAGGAACGCCACCGCGTCCAGGTTCTCCCGGCCGCCGTGCTCGTTGGGCGTCCACTGGCCCGGCTCGCGCGAGTAGTCCAGGTAGAGCATCGAGGCGACGGCGTCCACGCGCAGGCCGTCGATGTGGAACTCCTCGCACCAGTACACGGCGTTCGCGACCAGGAAGTTGCGCACCTCGTTGCGCCCGAAGTCGAACTCCAGCGTGCCCCAGTCGGGGTGCGCGGCCCGCAGCGGATCCTCGTGCTCGTACAGGGGCCGGCCGTCGAACTCGGCCAGCGCCCAGGCGTCCCGCGGGAAGTGCGCCGGCACCCAGTCCATGAGGACGCCGATGCCGGCCTGGTGCAGCTTGTCGACCAGGTACCGGAAGTCGTCCGGCGTGCCCAGCCGGGCCGTCGGCGCGTAGAAGCCCGTCACCTGATAGCCCCAGGAGCCACCGAACGGATGCTCCGCGACCGGCATCAGCTCGACATGCGTGAAGCCCAGGTTCTTCACGTACCCGGGGAGCTGGTCCGCCAGCTGGCGGTACGTCAGTCCCGGCCGCCAGGACGGCAGATGGATCTCGTACACCGAGAACGGCGCCTCGTGCGCCGGGACTTCGCCGCGCCGGTCCACCCAGTCGGCGTCGCCCCACTCGTACTCCGAGGACGTGATCACCGACGAGGTGGCGGGCGGGACCTCCGTGCGGCGCGCCAGCGGGTCGGCGCGCAGTGTCTTCGAGCCGTCGGGGCGGGTGATCTCGAACTTGTACAGCTCACCCTCGCCGACGTCCGGCAGGAACAGCTCCCACACCCCGGACGAGCCCAGCGACCGCATGACGTGCCCGGCGCCGTCCCAGAAGTTGAAGGTGCCGGTCACGCGCACCCCGCGCGCGTTCGGCGCCCAGACCGCGAACCGGGTGCCGGTCACGCCCTCGTGGGTCATCGGGTGCGCACCCAGCGCCGTCCACAGCTCCTCGTGCCGGCCCTCGCCGATCAGGTGCAGGTCGAGGTCGCCCAGGGTGGGCAGGAAGCGGTACGCGTCCTCGGTCTCCAGGACCGTGCCCTCGTACTCCACGATCAGCCGGTACCCCGGGACCTCCCGCAGCGGCAGCAGCCCCGAGAAGAACCCCTCCCCGTCGTCGTGCAGCTCGGCCCGCAGCTCCCCGGCGACGACGGTCACCGCCAGGGCGTACGGCCGGAACGCCCGGAAGGCGACGCCGCCGGGCACGGGGTGCGCGCCGAGCACGGAGTGCGGGTCGTGGTGCGTGCCGCCGAGCAGCCGCTTTCGGTCCGCCGCGTCGACGGCGGGCGAGACGGCGACCTCCATCTCCGGCGGAACGACCTGGGCGGCAGCGGCCTTCCCGGCGGTGGCCTTGCCGGCAGGCGCCTTCCGGGCCGGGGCCTTCTTGACCGCGCTCTTCTTCGGGAGCGATTTCGCCGCGGGGGCCTTGGCCGCGGTGGTCTTCTTCGCCAGGGTCTTTACGGCGGGCGCCTTCTTCGCCGCGGCCTTCTTGGCGGGGGCCTCGGTGGCGGTGGCCTTCTTCGCCGTGACCTTCTTTGCGGTGGCCTTCTTCGTGGCGGTCTTCTTCGCGGTGGACCCGGCCGCAGGAGATCCGGCAGCCGTGACGTCCGCTGCCGCGGCCTTGGTGGCGGTGTTCCTGGCCGCCGTCGCCCTGACCGTCGTGGCCTTCTCGGCGGCGGTCTTCTCGACGGCCGTCCTGGCCGCGGTCTTCTTCGCAGCCGTCTTCTTCACGGTCGTCTTGGCCGCCGCCTTCTTCGTGGCGGTCTTCCTGGCGACAGCGGCCTTCTCCGCCGAGGGCTGTGCGACCGGCGTCTTCCCGGCGGCGGCCTTCCTCGCCGCCGCCTTCTTCGCCACCGTCCGGCCGACCGTGGTCTTGCCGGCGGCGGACTTCTTGGCGGTCGCCCTCGCGGGGGCCGCCTTCTTCGCCGCTGCCTGTTTGGGCACCGCCGTCTTCTTCGCGGCGCTCTTCTGCTGGGCGGCCGTGGGCTGCTCGGGGATCTTCTCCCCGGCGGTCCCCTTGGGACGCGAACCGCTGGACTCAGGGCGGGGGGTCACGGGCGGAGCCTCCAGGGCGAGGGGTCGGTCAGGTCAGGTGGCCGGTCGAGGCGAGCCGGTCTATGGCGGCCAGGGGCACCGGCAGCCAGTCGGGGCGGTGCCGGGCCTCGTACACCACCTCGTAGATCGCCTTGTCCGTCTCGTAGGCCCGCAGCAGCACCGGGTCGGTGCGCGGATCGCGGCCGGAGGCCTCCGCGTAGCCGGAGCAGTACGCGGAGCGGCAGGTCTCGGCCCAGTCCGGCTGGGGCGGGTCGGCCGAGCGTGCCGCGTAGTCGAAGGACCGCAGCATGCCGGCGACGTCACGCACCGCCGGCTGCGGCATGCGGCGCTCGGCCAGCGGCCGGGCCGGCTCACCCTCGAAGTCGATCAGCCGCCACTCGCCGGACGGTGAGCGCAGGCACTGCCCGAGATGCAGATCGCCGTGCACCCGCTGCGCGGTCCAGGTGCGGCCCTCGGCGGCCAGATCGCCCAGCGCCGTGAAAGCCGACCGCAGGCCCCGGGCGTACGGCCGCAGCGCGGGCACCGCCTGGACGGCCGCGTCCAGCCGCTCGATCATGCCACCGACCATGAGCTCGAGCTGGCTGTGACCAAGCGTGACGGTCGGCAACGCCCGGGCCAGCGCGGTGTGCACCTCGGCGGTGGCCCGCCCCAGTGCCCGCGCCTCGGCGCCGAAGTCCTCGCCCTTGGCCAGCTCGCGCAGCGCCAGCTCCCAGCCGTCGGAGGCGCCCTGCAGGAACGGCTGGAGCACCCCCAGGACGTAGGGCTGTCCGGCCAGATCGCCCGGGCCCGCCGTGACGACCGGGTCGGCCGTGGGAGCGATGTCCGCGACCATCCACGCCGTGGGCGCGGGCACCCGGGGGCAGTTCTCCCGGGCCAGCGCGAGCGGCAGCTCCAGATCGGGATTGACCCCGGGCACGATCCGGCGGAGCAGCTTCAGGATGAACGTATCTCCGTAGACGACCGACGAGTTGGACTGCTCGGCGGTCACCACGCGTGGCACCAGTCCGGAGCGGATGTCCTGGCCGGGATCCCGCTCGAAGCGGAGCCGTCCGACCCGGGCCTGGGCGCGCAGCGCCTCCAGGAGCAGCTCGGCGGGCCGGGTGTCGTGCAGGGCGTCGTAGACGGTCCGGCCGGCCAGCGGACCCGTCGGCACGTGTCCGATCAGCGCGGGCGCCAGCCGAGGCGGCAGCGCCTCGCGCACGCCTATCAGCAGCTGGTAGCAGTCACCGGGGTGACCCGGCGCCCCGTGGGACGGCGCGACGGGCTGATGGGCGCGGACGAGCAGGTGGTACAGCCCCAGCTTGGACGTGGCCGGGAGCAGCTCGGTGGCCTCGACCAGCGTGAACCCGGTGACCGGCCGCCCCTTGCCCGCGAACCAGCGCTGCCGCGGCAGCCATTCCCGCAGCAGCGGATCCAGGGAGAGCAGAAGGCCGGGCGGGGTGGTGACGGTGCGTGTGACGGCTTCCGACATGGCGTCGCGTCCTTTCACCCATTTGTGGTGCGCCTCCGGTGCCTGTGACCGGCCCCGGACGGCGCCCCTCCGGCTCACGCGGGTGGGCGGGGTGTTACTGATGCGTGCCCCGGGCGGGGCGGAGGAAACGCCCCGCCGCCGGGGTTTGCGGCCCGTCCCGCGGATCGGGCCTCAACAGGCCTTTTCAGGCCTCACATGGTCTCCTTGCGGAGCCTGAACCAGTAGAACCCGTGACCCGCGAGGGTCAGCAGGTACGGCAGCTCGCCGATCGCCGGGAAGCGGACCCCGCCGAACAGTTCCACGGGGTGCCGCCCCTCGAAGGCGCTCAGGTCCAGCTCGGTGGGCTGTGCGAAACGGGAGAAGTTGTTCACGCACAGCACCAGGTCGTCCCCTCCTTCCCCAGAAACAGGGGCCTCGCGCAGGAACGCCAGCACCGCCGGGTTCGTCGAGGGCAGCTCGGTGTACGAGCCGAGTCCGAACGCCGGGTTCTGCTTGCGGATCTCGATCATCCGGCGGGTCCAGTGCAGCAGCGACGACGGCGAGGCCATGGACGCCTCGACGCTCGTGACCTGGTAGCCGTAGACCGGGTCCATGATCGTGGGCAGGAACAGCCGCCCCGGATCGCACGACGAGAACCCCGCGTTGCGGTCGGGCGTCCACTGCATCGGCGTGCGCACCGCGTCCCGGTCGCCGAGCCAGATGTTGTCGCCCATGCCGATCTCGTCGCCGTAGTACAGGATCGGCGAGCCCGGCAGCGACAGCAGCAGGGCGGTGAACAGCTCGATCTGGTTGCGGTCGTTGTCCAGCAGCGGGGCGAGCCTGCGGCGGATGCCGATGTTGGCGCGCATGCGGGGGTCCTTGGCGTACTCGGCCCACATGTAGTCGCGCTCTTCGTCGGTGACCATCTCGAGCGTCAGCTCGTCGTGGTTGCGCAGGAAGATGCCCCACTGGCAGCCCGAGGGAATGGCCGGGGTCTTGGCCAGGATCTCGGAGACCGGGTAGCGGGATTCCCGGCGTACGGCCATGAAGATGCGCGGCATGACCGGGAAGTGGAACGCCATGTGGCACTCGTCGCCGCCGCTGGGGTAGTCGCCGAAGTAGTCGACGACGTCCTCGGGCCACTGGTTGGCCTCCGCCAGCAGCACCGTGTCCGGGTACTGCGCGTCGATCTCCTTGCGCACCCGCTTCAGGAAGCCGTGCGTCTCCGGGAGGTTCTCGCAGTTCGTGCCCTCCTGCTGGTACAGGTACGGCACCGCGTCCAGCCGGAAGCCGTCGATGCCCAGGTCCAGCCAGAACTTCAGGGCGGAGATCATCTCCTCCTGCACGGCCGGGTTCTCGTAGTTGAGGTCCGGCTGGTGGGAGAAGAAGCGGTGCCAGTAGTACTGCTTGCGGACCGGGTCGTAGGTCCAGTTGGAGGCCTCGGTGTCGACGAAGATGATCCGGGCGTCCTGGAACTGTTTGTCGTCGTCCGCCCACACGTAGTAGTCGCCGTAGGGCCCGTCGGGGTCCTTGCGCGACTCCTGGAACCACGGGTGCTGGTCGCTGGTGTGGTTCATGACGACGTCGATGATCACGCGCATGCCGCGCTGGTGGGCGGCGTCGACGAACTCCACGAAGTCCGCGAGATCGCCGAACTCGGGCAGCACGGACGTGTAGTCGGAGACGTCGTAGCCGCCGTCGCGCAGGGGTGACTTGAAGAAGGGTGGCAGCCACAGGCAGTCGACGCCCAGCCACTGGAGGTAGTCGAGCTTCGCGGTCAGGCCCTTGAGGTCGCCGACGCCGTCGCCGTTGCTGTCCTGGAACGAGCGGACGAGTACCTCGTAGAAGACGGCGCGCTTGAACCACTCCGGGTCGCGGTCCCTGGTCGGAGTGTCCTCGAAGGTGTCCGGAACGGGTTCGTTGACGATCATGTTGTGGGTGACCCTCCGATCTCCGGGGTGGACGGTCGCAGAACCGTGAAGACGTGCGCGGGGCGGTGGCCCGGTTCGAGGCGCACGTAGTTGGCCCTGCCCCAGTGGTAGGTCTCGCCGGTGAGCTCGTCGCGCACCGGCACCGACTCGTGCCAGTCGAGGCCGAGTTGCGGCATGTCCAACGAGACCGTGGCCTCCTGGGTGTGGTGGGGGTCGAGGTTGGCGACCACCAGAACCGTGTTCGAACCCTTCCGCTTCGAGTAGGCGATCACCGCCTCCT
The DNA here is from genome assembly GCF_040302345.1 of Streptomyces sp. NPDC126510. NCBI lineage: Bacteria > Bacillati > Actinomycetota > Actinomycetes > Kitasatosporales > Streptomycetaceae > Streptomyces > Streptomyces sp. NPDC126510. The sequence goes on from NZ_JBEORR010000013.1 coordinate 252,122, forward strand.
GGTCGGCGTGGTGGAAGTGCAGGTCGCGCAGCTGCTGGAGGGCCGGGTTCTCGCGCCGGACGGTGTTGAGCCGGGTGAGCAGCGGGGCGAGGGTGCGGCCCTCGCGTTCGGCGGCCTCCCAGTCGCGGTGGCGGAGCTGGTACTTCTCCGAGTCGAGGTACTCCTCGCTGCCCTCCCTGAGCGGGGTGTTCTCGCACAGTTCGTAGCCGGAGTAGATGCCCCAGGACGGTGACAGCGTCGCGGCGAGCACGGCCCGGACCTCGAAGGCGGGCCGGCCGCCGTGCTGGAGGTAGGCGTGCAGGATGTCGGGGGTGTTGGGGAAGAAGTTGGGCCGCATGTAGGAGGCGGCCTCACCCGACAGTTCGGTCAGGTACTCGGTCAGCTCCTGCTTGGAGTTGCGCCAGGTGAAGTAAGTGTAGGACTGCTGGAAGCCGATCTGGGCCAGGGTGTGCATCATCGCCGGCCGGGTGAACGCCTCGGCCAGGAAGATCACGTCGGGGTCGGTGCGGTTGACCTCGCCGATCACCCGCTCCCAGAAGACGACCGGCTTGGTGTGCGGGTTGTCGACCCGGAAGATCCGCACCCCGGCGTCCATCCAGTGCCGCAGCACCCGCACCGTCTCGGCGATGAGGCCGTCCATGTCGGCGTCGAAGGCGATGGGGTAGATGTCCTGGTACTTCTTGGGCGGGTTCTCGGCGTAGGCGATGGTGCCGTCGGGGCGGTGGTGGAACCACTCGGGGTGCTTGTGCACCCAGGGGTGGTCCGGGGAGCACTGCAGCGCGAAGTCCAG